>CAXTQM010000049.1:0-10759 GCA_964246205.1 uncultured Beijerinckiaceae bacterium
GTTCGCCACCGGCTTCAGCGTATAGGTGCCGACCGGTCCCGAGCCGGCGAACCCGTCGCTCACAGCAGCCAGCGCAAGCAGCTGCGCGCCGGCCGGGTCACCCAGCACAAGATGACCATCGTCCGGCATCGACCAGCGACCCACGGCGGCGATACCCGGCATGGCGTGGCGGCAGGCGCTCGGCATGCCGAGAAAATAGTCGCCCTTGTCGGTTTTCTCCGCGCGCAGGAGGACGCGGCAGATGGAGCCGGTTTTATCGAACGACAACTCCCATGTGCCGGCGAGGTCGGCCGGTTCCCGCGCGAAGGCGGCGCCGAGCGGCGCTGCACAGATCACGGCGACAAAGATCATGGGCGCAAGCTTGGGCATGTCGGCATCCGGCTCCAGCGAGCTACGGGTTACGCAAAACCAGAGTTTCAGGCAATCGACCTGGTACGGTCAGACCGCGTTGAACGTCGCCGCGAGCGCGAGTCCGACAAACAGGATCAGACCGGCATCACGGTTGGATCGAAACAGCCGAAGCGCGCCGGCGGGATCGGCGAGATCGATGCCGGCGACTTGCCAGCAGAGGTGCAGCGCGAAGCCTGCTACGCCGGCCTGCGCCCAGAGCGAGCCGGCTCCGCCCGCTGCCGCGATCCCGATTTCGGCCAGCAGCACGGCGGCCGCGTAGAATAGCCCGACCGCGAGCCTCAGGCGCGGACCGAACAGCCGCGCAGTGGAGCGGATGCCGGCGGCCTCGTCGTCGCGCATGTCCTGGATCGCGTAAATCGTGTCGTAGCCGATGGTCCAGGCGATGGCGGCGCCATAGATCGCGAAAGCCGGCGCGGCCAGAGAGCCGGTGAGACCGGCCCAGCCGACCAGCCCGCCCCAGGCGAAGGCCAGGCCCAGTATCAGCTGCGGCCAGGAGGTGACGCGCTTGGCAAAAGGGTAAGCCGCCACGATCGCCAGTGAGCCGAGGCAGAGCGCGATGGTAAACCAGTTGAGACGTAACACCACGAGAAAACCGACGAGCGCCTGCGCCACCATGAAGGCGCGAGCGGCGGCCACGCCGACCCGGCCCGATGCCACCGGCCGGTGCCGGGTGCGCTCGACCTGCGCATCGAGATGGCGGTCGACGATGTCGTTGTAGGTCGAGCCGGCGCCTCGCATGACGGTCGCCCCAATAAGGAACAGCGCGAGCTGCCACAGGTCGGGTCTGCGGTAGGTGGCGAGGCTCGCCAGAGCGCTCGACCACCAGCACGGCAGCAAGAGCAGCCAGTAGCCGATCGGTCGATCGAGCCGGGCCAACTGAAGAAAGGGCAGAGCGGCCGGCGGCGCGACGCGGAACAACCATTGTCGATGCACGGCGTCGGGCAGCCCCGCCGGGCCGGCTCGGGGCGTCGCCTCGATCATCGCGAAATCGTTGGAGACTACAGTGGGCCGGTCGGCAGCTTCTGCGCTTCGACGCCGAGCGCCGGCGCGGTGGCGGCCTGTTTCTGCTGTTGCTTTACCTGGGTGGCGAGATTGCAGGCCTGAGTGGCGAACTGCTGCGATTTGCCGGACGCCTGCTTCAGGTTGCCGACAGCCTCTTCTGGCACGTTGCACCAGGCCTGTTGGCCTCGAGGTACTTCATCAACGCGCTCTCGGCACCGACCAGGCCGCGCAGCGTCGGGCATGAGGCAATGGGGTCGAGCTTGCCCTTGGCGGCCTTGGCCAGGACGTTGAGCTTCTCGATGTAGACCTGACGCTTGGCCGAGAGCCCGGCGATATCCGCGTTGCAGTCTCCTGCATCGGCGGCACCGGCCATAGCGCCCAGCAGAACAGCGGCGACCATCGCCGTGCGAGTGAAACACCCCATTGTCGAAAGCCCCTCGTCTACGCTCGACGCAGTCGCCGCACCATCGGACGCGTGCTAAGCGCGCCCATGCCGTCCTACGACTTCTCCGCTCCGCGCCTGTACGTCGAGCCCGAACTTCGCGACGGCGTGCGCTTGCTGCTGGATCGGGCTCAGCAGAACTACCTTTGCAACGTACTCAGGCTGAAACAAGGCGAAGCCTTGCTGGTCTTCAACGGCCGTGACGGCGAGTGGCGCGCCGCTCTCGGCGAGGGCGCCGGCCGCAAGACCACGGTGCTCTGCGTGCTAGAGCGCGTCCGTGCGCAGACCCTCGCGCCTGACCTGCACTACCTGTTCGCGCCACTGAAGCACGCCCGTCTCGACTACATGGCGCAGAAGGCGGTGGAGATGGGTGCGGGCGTGCTGCGTCCCGTGCTAAGCCGTCGCTGCCAAGTGGCGCGGGTCAACCTCGAGCGACTCGCGGCCAACGCCGTCGAGGCGGCGGAACAGTGCGGCATCCTCTGGCTGCCGCGGATCGAGGCGCCGACCAGCCTTGCGGCGGTTCTCGCGGAGTGGGATGCGTCGCGAACGCTGGTGTTCTGCGACGAGGATGCGGATCAGGGCGACGCTGTGACCACACTTCGCACCGTTGCTCGCGCGACGCCGCTCGCCGTGCTGATCGGGCCGGAAGGCGGCTTCGATTCGGACGAGCGCGCTACACTGCTTGCGTTGCCAAGTGTGGTGCGGCTCTCGCTCGGGCCGCGCATCCTGCGCGCCGACACCGCAGCCGTCGCGGCGCTGGCGTTGGTACAGGCGACGGCCGGCGACTGGAGCACACCATCACGATCTCGCCCGATTGTACGGTCACCTTGAATTCGCCAGTGTTGACCGAAAAGGCAGATATGATCTCGCATCTCCCGCGCAAGACTTCCCTGGTCCTCGCCACGCTCACGTCCGCTACGCTGACGAGCACTTCGGCTTTCTCGGGCGACGTGGCGCGCATGGCCGATCGCTGCGCGATTTATGGCCAAGGCTTCGTCGATCTCGGCAACGGCACCTGCGCGCGGGTCCAGGATCTGCGCACCTGGAGCGGAGGTTCGGCGTCCAACGCCGGGTTGCGCACGGATGGCCAGGGAATGCTGCCAGGCGCCGGGAATGCGCGGCACCTCCGCATCCAGGCCGACCCCGACTTTCGTTGAGCGGTGCTTTCGCACCTAAGTAAGTCGCAGATTTTCCCACAACCTATCGCGGCGACGGTGTCCCGCCGCCCGGAACATCCTTCAAGGCCGGCGCGGTCGGCTCGGCGGTCTGTTTCTTGTCGGGAACCACTTCGGTGCCGAGCAAATTGGCGCTGGTCACAAAGCGCTCGTCGCCGACGTGGCCGAACACCTTTAGCTGCTGGCCGCCTTGCGGCACAAACAGCGCCTTGAGCACCCGGTCGTCCGAACAGGTGATCTCCTTCAAGCGGACCAAACCGACCGACCCCGAGAGGTCGCTGCCGTCGCAGGTCGCGCCGCTGGCGAGCTTCATCTCGAACTGAGCCTCGCCCTTGCTGGCGACGAGCGTGCCGGAGAAGGTCTCGTGGCTGTCCTGAAGCGCGCCTGAGAAGATCCAGACGTCAGGTTGTGCGGCCTGACCAGCGTCGGCATCCGGCTTGAAAGCTTCCGGCGCTTTGTCGGGAAGAGACGGCGAAGCGTCGAACATGTCCAGCGCGTTTGGCGCGCGCTGGGCAAAGGCGGGAACTGCCCAAGCGACGATAACGGCGCCGAGAACGATGGCGGTGCGCGACATGTTCACAGCCAAGGCCGTTCGGCCGCGACCTTGCGCTCAAACATCTCTACCGTCTCAGCCTTGGCCATGGTGAGGCCGATGTCGTCGAGGCCGTTCAGCAAGCAGTGCTTGCGGAAGCCGTCAATCTCGAAAGTCAGCGTACCGCCGTCCGGTCCCTCGATGACTTGACGTTCCAGGTCGATAGTCAGCATGGCGTTGCTGCCGCGATCGGCATCGTCCATCAGCTTCTCAAGGTCGTCCGGCGACACCACGATCGGCAGAATGCCGTTCTTGAAGCAATTGTTGTAGAAGATATCGGCGAAGCTCGTCGAGATGACGCTTCGTATCCCGAAGTCGAGCAGGGCCCAGGGAGCATGCTCACGCGACGAGCCGCAGCCGAAATTGTCCTCCGCCACGAGGATTTTGGCTCGACGATAGGCCGCCTTGTTCAGGACGAAGTCGGAATTTTCGGTGCCGTCATCCCGATAACGGTGGGTCGAGAACAGCGCCGAGCCGAGCCCGGTTCGCTTGATCGTCTTGAGAAATCGGGCCGGAATGATCTGGTCGGTATCGACGTTGCGGATCCTGAGAGGCGCGGCGACGGCCGTCAAGCTGGTGAATTTTTCCATTTTGTTGTCATATAGACCGGTGGCGGCGCGGGCAAATAACTTGGGCGCGCGATGACGCCACGGTCGCCCCAGGAGCCCCCATGATCCGAGTTTTGCTCGCCGCGGGCGGTGTCGCCGCGCTCGTGCTGCTCGTCGGCGGCGTCGCCACCCGCATAGGGCCCTGGTACTACGCGCTGCGCAAGCCTTTCTGGAACCCGCCGAATTGGCTGTTCGGACCGATGTGGACGCTGATCGCGCTGCTCGCCGTGTGGTCGGCGGCGGAAGCCTGGATCGCGGCGCCCGAGGCGCATGCTCGCATCCTCTGGCTGTTCGGGATCAACGCCATCTGCCACATGGCATGGAGCCCGTTGTTCTTCACGTTGGAGCGTCCGGACTGGTCGCTCGCCGAAGTGCCGCTGCTATGGCTGTCGGTGCTGGCGCTGATCATCGGCCTGGCGCCGCTCTCTGCCTCGGCGGCGTGGCTTCTGGTGCCATACATCGCCTGGGTTTCGGTTGCGGCCATGCTCAACCTCGCGATCGTGAGGCTCAACGCGCCGTTCGGACGGCCACGCACCGCCTGACTCCTCGCTTTCGCCGCTGGGTCGTGTGAACTGCCTGGTCTCTTCGAGGTTGGGCGGGTCCCTATACAAGGCAGACGTGGAGTTTTTCAGATGCGCTCGATTCTTCCCAACGCGAAACGTGCGGCCATGGTGAGTGCTGCGATCCTCGTGCTTTCCGCACTCGTTGGCTTCGGGATAGCGCAGGCGCAGGACAAGGGCACCGCTGCGGCCTCCACCGAGGCTCCGCAGCCCAAGCAAGTCGCGCTCACGCAGAAAAGCCTCGACGGCCTCGTTTCGGCCCAGAAGGAAATCCGCAGCATCGAGGCCAAGCTTCCAAAGGATGCCACAGCGCCCGATCCCAAGGCGGAGGGCCAGATCGACGCGGCCGTGAAGAAGAACGGCTTCGGCTCGACCGGCGATTTCGCCGACGCCAGCTACAGCGTCGGCCTAGTGCTCGCGGGACTCGATCCCGACACCGGCAAGTACATCGGCGTCGAGGCCGCAACCAAGAAGCAAATTGACGAGGTCAAGGCCGACAAGCAGATGCCGCCCAAGGAGAAGACGGAGACCATCGACGAGTTGAACGAGAGCCTCAAGGCTGCGGGAACCGATAAGCCCATGCAGGGCAACATCGATCTGGTGATCGCCAATCTGGCGAAGCTCAACGAGAGCCTCAAGCAGGCGGATTGATCAACTTCGGTGGTAAGGGTGTCCGGCGAGGATCGTGACTGCGCGGTAGATCTGTTCAGCTGCCATCACGCGGACCAACTGATGCGGCCATGTCATCGAGCCAAAGGCGACGACATGGTCCGCGTTTTTACGGAACGCCGGGTCGAGCCCGTCCGGGCCGCCGATGATCAACGCAAAGGTGCCTCGCGCGCTGTCCCTCGCAGCACAGATCAGGCCGGCGAAGTCGGCACTGTCGAGCGCACGGCCGCTTTCGTCCAGCGTGACCACTGCAGCACCGGGAGCGAGGCAGGTTCCTACCGCCTTGGCTTCCTCCCGCTTGCGGTCCTCAGAACGCCTCGCCCGACTTTCGTCGATTTCGTGAACCTCGAAGGACAGGCCAAGCGATCTTCCGGCCGCTATTGCGCGTTCGAGGTAGCGGGTTGCGAGTTCACGCTCAGGTCCCGATTTGAGACGCCCAATGGCGACGAGCGTGACACGCAGCAACGAAGCGTCTCGGTCGTAGAGGAGCGATCAGGCCGTCAGCGGACGGTCCGATCCCCACATCTTCTCGAGGTTGTAGAACTGCCGCACTTCCGGGCGGAAGACGTGGACGATGATATCGCCGGCATCGATCAGCACCCAGTCGCCGCCGGCAAGCCCTTCTAGGCGAGGCACACCCTTCATTTCACCCTTGAGGGCCTTGAGCACGCGATCCGCGATCGACGCGACATGGACGCTCGAGCGGCCAGTCGTGACAATCATCGCGTCGGCGATGGAGGTTTTTCCATGAAGGTCGATGAGGACAGTTTCTTCGGCTTTGGCATCGTCGAGACTATCCATTACGGTGCGCACAAGCGTGCCGCTGTCGAACTCATGGTCCGAAAGCGAGTGAAGCGGCGCCGCGGCGGCTTCAGCGAAGGCCTGGTTGATCAGTGCGTCGTCCTCGAGCGGGTCCGGTCGGGCTGACCGGGACGGTTCGAAGATGGCCGATGCCGTTCCGTTTTTCAATCGGCCGTCCGACGAGCCGCAGCGTCGAAGCGGTGGACGGTCGCACAAATGTGGCGGGCTGTTGCCGCAGGAGCCCGCATGATAGTCATTTGAGATCAATGAAACCGATTCAATGCGGCTGCGTGCGTCAGATGGCGTGGAGGCGCGATGATCGGCAGCGAAGGACATCAGCTCGATGCTGCAGGCCGAAGCCCCCGCCAAGACCCATGATCAGGCCAAGACTGGGCGGACGATGAGCGCGGAGAGCGAGGAACTGCGCGAGGCGATCCTCGCCAAGCTGATCTACAACGTCGGTAAGGACCTCAAGACGGCCTCGCTGCGCGACTGGTTCGTGGCGCTGGCGCTGGCGGTGCGCGATCGCATCGTCGACCGCTGGATGAGCGCGACGCGGCGCTCGCACCAAGCCCATACCAAGCAGGTCTATTACCTTTCCGTCGAGTTCCTTATCGGTCGGCTGCTGATGGACGGGCTGACCAACCTCGGCCTGACCGAGCCGGCGCGTGATGCCC
Source organism: uncultured Beijerinckiaceae bacterium (assembly GCA_964246205.1). Lineage (GTDB taxonomy): Bacteria > Pseudomonadota > Alphaproteobacteria > Rhizobiales > Beijerinckiaceae > RH-AL1. The sequence continues at coordinate 6,938 of CAXTQM010000049.1, forward strand.
TGGCGGCGCTCGGCGTCGACCTCGTCGAGGTGCGCGCCCAGGAGCCCGATGCCGCGCTCGGCAATGGTGGCCTCGGCCGCCTCGCTGCCTGCTTCATGGAAAGCATGGCGTCGGTCGGCCTGCCGGCCTACGGCTACGGCATCCGCTACGAGCACGGCCTTTTCCGCCAGATGATCTCCGACGGATGGCAGCACGAGGCGCCGGAGGACTGGCTGGCCTACGGCAACCCTTGGGAGTTCGAGCGGCCGGAGGTGGTTTACTCCATCGGTTTCGGCGGCGTAGTCGAGCAGGTCGCCACCGACTCCGACATCGTGCCGTTCAAGTACGTCTGGCACCCGCGCGAGACGGTCAACGCGGTGGCCTACGACACGCCGATCGTCGGCTGGCAGGGTCGGCATGCCAACACGTTGCGGCTCTGGTCCGCCCGCGCCGTCGACCAGATCGACCTTTCCGGCTTCAACCGCGGCGACCACGTCGGATCCTTCGCTGCCCGTGCCCACGCCGAGTCGATCTCGCGCGTGCTGTATCCGTCCGACGAAACGCCCGCCGGTCAGGCGCTGCGGCTGCGACAGGAGTTCTTTTTCACCTCGGCCTCGCTGCAGGACCTGATCCGTCGCCATCTCCAGCAGAACAAGTCGATCGACAATCTCGCGGATTGCGCGGCGATCCACATGAACGATACGCATCCCGCGATCGCCGTCGCAGAGCTCATGCGCTTGCTGACCGACGATTACGACCTGCCGTGGAACCAGGCTTGGAAGATCACGCAGGGCACATTGAACTACACCAATCATACGTTGCTGCCGGAGGCGCTCGAGGCCTGGCCGCTGCATCTGATGAACGAGCTGCTGCCGCGGCACATGCAAATCATCTTCCTCATCAACCACAAGCACCTGAAGCGCATACCGGACGAGATGAAGAGTGACGCCGCGCGGCTCGCAGGCGTGTCGCTGATCGAGGAGGGCGACCAGAAGCGGGTGAGAATGGGCCACCTCGCCTTTATCGGCTCAAGCCACATCAACGGCGTCTCGGCGCTGCACACCGACTTGATGAAGCAGACGATTTTCGCCGACCTCGGCGCGATCTATCCTGGTCGCATCGTCAACAAGACCAATGGCATCACCTTCCGTCGCTGGCTGATCGAGGCTAACCCGGGTTTGACCTCGCTGCTCGTCGACACGCTCGGGCCAAAGGTGCTTGACGACCCCATGCTGCTGCAGGGCTTCGCCAAATATGCCGACGATGCCGGCATCGCCGATCGAATGGCGCGGCTGCGCCGGCGCAACAAGCAGGCGTTGGCCACGGTGATCGAGGAGCGGCTCGGCGTGAAGGTGTCGCCAGACGCGCTGTTCGATGTGCAGATCAAGCGAATTCACGAATACAAGCGTCAGCTCCTGAACATCATCGCCACCGCTTCGCTCTACCGCGAGATGAAGCTCAACCCAGCCGGCACCTATGCTCCGCGCGTAAAAGTCTTCGCGGGCAAAGCGGCGGCGAGCTACCACCGCGCCAAGCTGATCATCAAGCTCGCAAACGACGTCGCCAAGGTCGTGAACAACGATCCCGACATCGGCGACCGGCTTAAAGTTGCGTTTCTGCCGAACTACAACGTTTCGCTCGCCGAAGTGATTATCCCCGCTGCCGACCTCTCCGAGCAGATCTCCACCGCAGGCATGGAGGCATCCGGCACCGGCAACATGAAGATGGCGCTGAACGGCGCGCTCACCATCGGCACGATGGACGGAGCCAACATCGAGATCTCCGAGGCCGTCGGCCTCGACAACATCTTCATCTTCGGTATGACGACGCCGGAGGTCGAGCAGCGCCGCGGCGAGGGTTTCCGCGGCCGCGAGGCGCTCATCAACTCCTACCGCCTAAAGGATGCGCTCGACGCGATCTACGACGGGCTGTTCTCGCCGGACGACACGTCTCGCTACCATACCCTGGTCGATGCCGTGCTGGGCTACGATACCTTCATGGTGGCGGCGGACTTTGAGAGCTACGTGCGCCGCCAGCGCGACGTCGATGCTTTGTGGGCCGATCCGAAGGCGTGGAGCAGGGCGCGTGTCGCCAACATCTCGGGTATGGGCTGGTTTTCGTCCGACCGCACCATCCGCGAATACGCCGACGAGATCTGGCACGCGCCGCTGATGTAGTCTGGCGTCGCGCGCTTGACCGTATACGGGCCCTCCTGTATCGACCCGCCTTCCCTCCCGCACCCAAGCAATCGCCCAAGGATCATCGAGATGTCGCGCCGCTGTGAACTGACGGGAAAGGGCGTGCAGTCCGGCAATGTGGTCAGCCATTCCAACCACAAGACGCGCACGCGCTTCCTGCCGAACCTTTGCAACGTGACGCTGATCTCTGAGTCGCTCGATCGCTCGGTGCGCGTGCGCGTGGCGGCAGCGTCGCTGCGTTCCGTGGAGCATCGTGGCGGCCTTGATGCATTCCTCGCCAAAGCTCACGAGCACGAGCTGTCGCAGCCGATGCGCGTGTTGAAGCGCGAGATCGCCAAGAAGCACGCCGCCTTGGCAACTGCGTCGGCCTAGCCGCAGGCGTTTCGCTTTCGTATCGCTCGGCTTACGCACGCTCACGCGAATGGATAGTTGTGCTGTGGCGCGGAGGCGTTGCGTTGCGTGATCCTCGCCCCTAAGACCGGCGCTTCGGCACCGGATAGGGCATGAGCCAAGGCGACGAGCGACACGACCACACAACGCTTGCCACCCGCTCGGGGGAAGAGCCGCAGGACGAGGACGGGGGCCTGAAGCCCGCCTTTGTCGAGGCCGTCGAGGCCGCCGTCAACGAGCGTGACCGTGTTGAGCTGAAGGGTCTCGTGAAGGACCTTCACGAGGCTGATCTCGGCCGCCTGCTCGAGGCGATTGACGCCGTTTCCCGGCCCGAACTCATCACGCTGCTCGGCCCAGACTTCGACTTCACGGCGCTGACCGAAGTCGACGAGAACATTCGCGACGAGATCATCGAGGAGCTGCCCAATGCGGCAGTAGCCCTCTACGTTCGGGATCTCGAGAGCGACGACGCCGTCTCGCTGTTGGAAGATCTCGACGCGGAGGATCGACAGGAGATTCTCGAAGCGCTTCCCGCAGTGGATCGAGCGGCGCTGACGCGCTCGCTCGACTACCCCGAGAATTCTGCTGGCCGTTTAATGCAGACCACGGTGGTGACCGTGCCGCCGTTCTGGACCGCCGGGCGCACCATCGACATGCTTCGAGACGCCGAGGCCGACGCGCTGCCGGACCAGTTTTACGAGGTCTTCGTCGTCGATCCGGCGCATCGCTTTCTCGGCAACGTCTTTCTCGACGCCCTAATGCGCATGAAGACCGACACCCCACTTGGCGAATGCATGCGTGTTGATCGCCGCCGTGTCGAGGTGACCGACGATGCCGAGGATATCGCGGCGCTGTTCGAGCGCTACAACCTCGTTTCGGCACCGGTGGTCGATGCGGGCGAGCGACTGCTCGGCGTAATCACCATCGACGACGTGGTCGACGTGATCCGCGAGGAGGCCGATCAGGAAATCAAGGCGCTCGGCGGCGTGCGCGGCGACGAGGAGCTGTCGGACAAGGTCTGGCAAATCGCGCGCAGCCGCTTCCTGTGGTTGTTCGTGAACCTCATCACCGCTTTCATCGCATCGTCGGTGCTCGACGCTTTCAATGGGCAGCTGCAACAAATGGTGGCGTTGGCCGTCCTCGCGCCGATCGTGGCGAGCCAGGGCGGCAACGGTGCGACTCAGACCATGACGGTGGTGATCCGCGCGCTCGCGACGCGGGAGCTGTCGCGCCTCAACGCCGCGCGCGTGATCGG
>CAXTQM010000050.1:0-10750 GCA_964246205.1 uncultured Beijerinckiaceae bacterium
CCGGGCTGGCCGGCTTCGGCTGCGCCGTCGAGGACCGCCCCAAGGCGCATCACCGCATCTGCAGCGGCGTGCGGCCCGAGGCGCTCGACGGCATCGACGCGGCCGTCGCCGCCGGCGCGCCGCGGCTCGATCCCGGCCTCGGCCTGTGGACCCAGCCCGGCGTGTTCAGCTGGGATCGGCTCGATCCCGGCACCGCGTTGCTCATGGAGAACCTGCCGCGGCTCTCGGGCGAGGGCGCCGATCTCGGCTGCGGCATCGGCGTGCTGGCGCATCCCGTGCTCGCCTCCGACGCGGTGACGGCGCTGACGCTGGTCGACACCGATCGCCGTGCGGTCGAGGCGGCGCGGCGCAACGTCGCCGATCCCCGGGCGACCCACCTCTGGGCGGACGCGCGCACCGTCGAACTCGCCCGCCTGGACTTCGTCGTGATGAACCCGCCGTTCCACGCCGCCGGGGCGGAGGACAAGGGGCTCGGCACCGTCTTCGTCCGCAAGGCCGCAGCCTGCCTGCGCACCGGCGGCCATCTCTGGATGGTCGCCAACAAGCACCTGCCCTACGAGGCGGTGCTGAAGGCGGCGTTCAAGTGCGTGACGCCGCTCGCCGAAGCGAACGGCTTCAAGGTGCTGTTGGCGGTGAAGTAGCGACTACTTTAGCGAAGTCTTGGCCTCGAGCTCGCCGATGTGGCGCTGCACGATCTTGTACGTTTCGGCGGCGAAGGCCTTGAGCATCGCGTTCGAGCCCTCCTTCGACTCCTTGAGGAAGGCGGCGCCGTCGCCGGCGTGGACCTTCTTCATGTCGGACAGGTATTTGGAATCGAACGCGGCGCCCGAAAGCGTACTGATCTTGTCGTACTGCGCCTGGAATTCGGGCGTCAGCTTATCCGGCACGGAAATGCCGGCATCCTTCGCGGCTGCCTTCAGCTTGTCGCCGACCAACTCGTGATCGTGCGCCTCGGTGTTGCCCTGGTCCTTGATGTCCTGCGACGAACCCTTGGTCTCGGCGAGCTTGCCGAGCATGACCTCGTACATGCCGCCGGGGCCGACCGTATCGACGAAGGTCTTGTCCTGCGCCGAGGGCGCGGCTGCCTGGGCGAGGGAAGCCGAGGCGAGCACGGCGGCGATGGCGATGGTGATGGACTTCATGGGCAAACTCCTGTGTTGCGCTGCGACAATGCCCGACGCCGTCACAAGATGCTCGCGCGCGATTGAAAGCTCGCTAGTCCGACACGGCAGCTTCGCTCGGTGGCGGAACCGCGTCACGAAAATAAGGCTCGACCCTGCCCTTGAGCTTGATCGTCATCTGCTCGCCCTTGCGGGTCTTGGCATTGCCGGCTGCGAGTCGCACCCAGCCTTCGCTGACGCAATATTCCTCGACGTTGGTCTTCTCTGCGCCCTCGAAGCGCACGCCGATGCCGCGTCCCAGCGTCGCCTCGTCGTAGAACGCGCTGGTGGGGTTGACGGAGAGGCGATCGGGCGGGCTGTCGGTCATGGCAGGCGTCGCGGACGTTGGGGAAGTGTCCTAGGTGAAGGCGCCGCATGGCGCAATCGCGGCGAAGCCGGCAGCGGAAAATTGACTTGCCCGGCGCCATCGCGCATAGACCGGCAGCATTCGGGCGGCGCGGCATCGCATCGTCCTGCGTTGTGCGACCCAATCATTCGCGAAACCGTGTGCCGCCGTGTGCAGGCGGCGGTCCGCGTCGGAGTGACCACCCGTGAAGCGGACCTACCAGCCCTCCAAGATCGTGCGCAAGCGACGCCACGGCTTTCGCGCGCGCATGGCGACCGTCGGCGGTCGCAAGGTGATCGCCGCTCGTCGCGCCCGCGGTCGCAAGCGTTTGTCGGCCTGAGCGGACACGCCGGGCGGGACCACGCCGCGGCAAGGATGCGAACCTGAGAGGGTGCGCGAATGCGGGTAGACGACGGCGAGCCTGCCCCGGCGGCCTACGCGCAGATCGGCCGTTTGAAGCGCCGCGCCGAATTCGTCCGCGTCGGCAAGGGTCGCCGGTGGCACGGCGTCGCGATGTCGATCCAGGCCGAGCTTCGCCCCCAGTCGGACGAGGATGTGCCGCGCGCGGGGTTCACCTTGACCAAGAAGGTCGGGTGCGCCGTGGTGCGCAATCGCGCCAGGCGGCGGCTCCGCGAGGCGGTGCGGCTGGCGCCTCCGGACCTTCCGGCGAAGCCCGGCCATGACTACGTGATCGTCGGCCGTCTGGAAGCCATCCGCGTGCCATTTGTCGCTCTGCGCGCGGAACTCGCCAGGGGGCTCGCGGCGGTCCATACGCGCGGCAAGCGCCGCGACAAGCCGATTGAAGACAAGCCGATCGACGCCAAGCCACCGGGGCGCACCAAGCCCGAGAGGACCAGGCCACAGCTATGAAGCCCGAGACCAACAATTTCATCTGGGCCATGGTGCTCTCGGTGATGGTGCTGTTCGCCTGGCAGTATTTCTTTGCCAAGCCGCAGCTCGAGCGGCAGCGCCAGGCTCAGGTGGAGGCGCAGCATCGCGAGCCCAACGCGCACGGCGAGGCGGCGCGGCCGCCGGGTTCCGTCGGATCCCTGCCGCCGGTCACCATCAACGCACCGCCGCAGGGCGGCGTCGCGCCCGAGTCGCTCGCGGCGCGCCGCACCCGCCACGAGGCGATCTCCGACAGCCAGCGCGTGTCGATCGACACGCCGGCGCTGCAGGGCTCGATCGCGCTGACCGGCGCGCGCCTGGACGACCTTTCGCTGAAGGACTACCGGGAGACCCCGGACAAGAACAGCCCGCTCATCATCCTGCTCTCGCCGCACGGCGCCGCCGCGGCCTACTTCATCGAGTCGGGCTTCGTGCCCCAGGGCACCACCACACCGGTGCCCGACCCTTCTACGGTATGGACCAAAAGCGAAGGCGATGTCCTCACGCCGACGACACCGGTGACGCTGAAGTGGGACAACGGGCAGGGGCTCGTCTTCACGCGCAAGTACGCCGTCGACAAGGACTACATGTTCACCGTGACGCAGGGCGCCACCAACAACGGCGCGGCGCCGGTGACGCTGGCGCCGTACTCGCTCATCGTGCGCGAGGGCACGCCGCCGACCTCGGGCTATTCCGTGCTTCACGAAGGCTTCATCGGCTACGTCGGCGAAAGCGAGCAGGAGATCACCTACCCCAAGATCGAGAAGGAGGCCGGCGCCAAGTCGAAGGTCACCGGCACCGGCGGCTGGGCCGGCTTCACCGACAAGTACTGGGCGACGGCGCTGATCCCCGACCAGGGCAAGAGCTTCGACGCCGAATATTCCGAATTCGGTGCCGGCGAGAAGACCTACCAGACCGCGATCGCCGATCCCTCGATGACCGTTCCGGCCGGCGGCACGGTGGACGTCGCCACGCGCGTCTTCGCCGGCGCCAAGGTGTCGAAGCTGCTGTCGCGCTACGAAAGCGAGGGCATCAAGAAATTCGATCTCATGATCGACTGGGGCTACCTCTGGTTTCTGACCCAGCCGATGGCCAAGCTGCTCGGCATCCTCAACCATTTCCTCGGCAACATGGGCGTGGCGATCATCGCCCTCACCTTCCTCGTCAAGCTGGTGTTCTTCCCGCTGGCGAACCGCTCCTACCTTTCCATGGCCAAGATGAAGCAGGCGCAGCCGCAGCTCGCCGCGCTGAAGGAGCGCTACCCCGAGGACAAGGTGCGCCAGCAGCAGGAGATGATGAAGATTTACAAGGCCGAAAAGATCAATCCGGTCGCCGGCTGTCTGCCGATGGTGATCCAGATCCCGGTCTTCTTCGCGCTGTACAAGGTTCTGTTCGTCACCATCGAGATGCGCCAGGCGCCGTTCGCGCTGTGGATCCGCGACCTGTCGCAGCCTGATCCGACCAACATCTTCAACCTGTTCGGCCTGCTGCCCTACAACCCGACGACGATCCCGGTCTTCGGGCACTTCCTGGCGATCGGAATCCTGCCGCTGATCATGGGCTTCACCATGTTCCTCCAGATGAAGATGAACCCCGAGCCGACCGACCCCGTGCAGAAGACGATGTTCTCGTTCATGCCGGTGATCTTCACCTTCATGCTCGGCTCGTTCCCGTGCGGCCTCGTGGTTTACTGGACCACCAACAACACGCTGACGATCATGCAGCAGTCGGTCATCATGAAGCGCGCCGGCGTGAAGCTGGAGCTGTTCGACAACCTGCGCGGCATGTTCCGCCGCAAGCCGGGCAAGGACGCGAAGGCGCCGGCGGAGTGACCGACGCCGGCGGCGTCGAAGGCGGCGTCGAGGACGACCTCGCCGATAACGACCTCGCCGAGGTCGGCCGCAAGCTGTTCGCCGGCGAATGCCGTTTCATCTGGGCCGGTGCCAAGGCCGACGCGTTGCCGCCGCTCGGCCCGGCGGAGATCGCTTTTGCCGGACGATCCAACGTCGGCAAGTCGTCGCTGCTCAACGCCCTCACCAGCCGCAAGGCGCTGGCGCGGACCTCGCACACGCCCGGCCGCACCCAGGACCTCAACTTCTTCGAGATCGGCGCCGCGCCGATCCGTCTGCGCGTCGTCGACATGCCGGGCTACGGCTACGCCGCCGTCTCCAAGGAAAAGATCGCCAGCTGGACCGGCGTCATGCACGACTACCTGCGCGGGCGCCCGACGCTGGCGCGCGTGTTCGTGCTGGTCGACGGTCGTCACGGGCTGAAGGCGCTGGACCGCGAGATGTTCGAGATCCTCGATAAGGCCGCCGTATCCTACCAGGTCGTGCTGACCAAGAAGGACGAGGTCAAGCTAGCCGCGCGCGACGCGGTCGTCGATGGGACCCTGGCCGAGCTGCGCAAGCGCGTCGCCGCCTATCCCGAGCTGCTGTTCACCTCGTCGGAGACCGGCGAGGGCATCTCGGAGCTGCGCACCGCCGTCGCGCTGCTGTTGCGCCGGCGCGGCGCCTGAAGCGTCCCTACAAATAGCTCGAGCTCATCGCCCGCTCGTCCTCGAGTGCGTGCGCCATGAACTCCAGTGCCGAGCGCACGCGCTCGCGCGAGGCCGGTCCGCCGAGGCAGACGCGAACGTGCTCGTCGGGCTCGCCCGCGACCACGAACGCATCGCTCGCCACCACGCCGATGCCGGTGGAGCGCATATGGCCGATGAAGGCCGAACGCGTCCATGGCTTGGGCAGCGGCACCCAGAGATGAAACGACAGCGGATCGGCGCGGAACGAGCCCGCGGGCAGGATCGACGCGGCGAGCTTCTGCCTGGCACCGGTCTCCGCCCGGATGAACCGCAGGATCATGTCGGCGGTGCCGTCCTCGATCCAGCGCGTCGCCAGCGCCACCGTGAGCGGCGAAGCCATGACGTTGGCCGCCCGCAGCGCCGCGGCGAAAGGCCAGCCCGCGCGCACATCCGGAGCCACCACGTAGGCCGCACGCAGCCCCGCGCCGATGCACTTGGCCAGGCCGGCGATGTGCCAAGTGAGGTCCGGCGCGATGCTGGCGATGGGATGTACGCCGCCGGGCGGGATGAAACCGTAGGCGTCGTCCTCGACGATCGGCAGGCCGTGGTACCGCGCCACCGCGGCGATGGCCTCGCGCCGGCCTGCCGGCATCGTCAGGGTGGTCGGGTTCTGCAGGGTAGGGTTGAGGTAGAGCGCCTTGGGTTTGCGCGTGCGGCACGCCTGGTCGAACGCATCGGGATCGATGCCCGCGGCATCCATCGGAAGGCCGACCAGCTCGAGCCCGAGTTGCGCCGCGATCGAGCGGACGCCGGGATAGGTGATGGCCTCGCACAGCACGCATTCGCCGCCGCGCGCCAGCATGGAGAGGATGCCGGCGATGGCGGCATGGGCTCCGGGGGTCACGAAGACGCGCTCCTGCTTCGGGACCAGCGCGCGGCGCCCGAGCCAGGCCGAGGCTGCCTCCTTGTCGGCGCGGCTGCCGCCGAAACCCTGGTATCGCAGCAGCCCGACGAGGTCGCGGGAAACCTCGGCGAGACCCTCGCGCATACGGATCACGAGATCGGCGTCCGAGGGCTCGGGCGGCAGGTTCATCGACAGGTCGACGATCTCGCCTTCCTGGCCCTCCCGTCGGCGCTGCGCCGCCTTGGCTCCGCGCACGAACGTGCCCTGGCCGACGCGCGAGTCGACGAGGCCGCGGCGCTGCGCCTCGACGTAGCCGCGCGCCACCGTGGTGAAATCGATGCCGAGCTGCTTGGCGAGGGTGCGCTGCGGCGGCAGCCTGTCGCCTCCGGCGAGCCGGCCGCTCTTCACGTCGTCGGCGATGATGTCGGCGATGGCGAGATAGCGCGGCTTGGCGCTGCGCGAAAGGTCGGGTGTCCAGTCGATCATGAGTCGCCCATCGCCGGCCATCCTGCAAGAGACAATCCAAACATTGACTGGATCATGCTCGTGGCTGCGTACGAGCGCATCACCCGCAGCCGGTGACGTGTCGCAGCAGCGAGATTGGAGCCTTCAGGTTGCTTTTGCGGCGATGTGCCCAAGACGCAGGCGTTTTGCCCGAGCAGCGTCAATCGCCGATTGACGGGGCATTGATCGCATCGCGCCGTTCCTTGAAGGCGGCAGCGGATCCTGCCGGACTTGGCACAGCCGTTGCGACGCTGGTTCCGATCCCACACGTTGTCGGGACCTTGCAACGAAGGATTTGCCAATGCCCGCCGTTACCGCGACAGCCCACAAGAAAGGCGACTTCTTCGTCGACTACGAGGACAAGAAGTTCGAGGACGTCAAAGCCCAGCCCGGCGAAAAGGCGCTCATCACCTTCCACACCGTGGCGTTCGAAGGCTCCATCGGCCTTGTGAACCTGCTCCAGGCCACCCGCATCCTGCGCAAGGGTTTCGAGACGAGCGTGCTGCTCTACGGTCCCGGCGTCACGCTCGGTCTGCAGCGCGGCTTCCCGACCCTCGGGGACGAAGCGTTCCCGGGTCACCTCGCGATGAACAAGCAGGTCGAGAAGTTCATGTCGGAAGGCGGCAAGGTCTACGCCTGCCGCTTCGCGCTCCAGGCGCTGTACGGCCACGGCGAGCCTTCGCTGATCCCCGGCATCACGCCGATCAGCCCGCTCGACGTGCTCGACCTGATCCTGCTGCATCGGCGCGCCAACGCCTTCATGCTCAACACCTGGACGCTCTGATCGTCAGCGACTTTTCGGTGCCGCCTCAGGGCGGCACCGTTCTCCCGCTCAAGGAGACTGTAATCATGGAGAAGCGCACGGTCCGTGTCGCGGCCGCCCAGATCTCGCCGGTGCTCGACCGGCCCGGTGGAACGCTCGAGAAGGTGCTTCAAGCGATCGGCGAAGCCGCAGACCGCGGCGTGAGCTTCATGGTGTTCCCCGAAACCTTCCTGCCCTACTACCCCTATTTCTCCTTCGTTGAGCCGCCGATATCGCAGGGGGCGGCGCATATCAGGCTCTATGACGAGGCCGTCGTGGTGCCGGGACCTGTCACCCAGGCTCTGTCCGCCGCCGCCCATCGCCACTCGATGGTGCTCGTGGTCGGCGTCAACGAGCGCGACGGCGGGTCACTCTACAATGCGCAGCTCGTGTTCGATGCCGACGGTACGCTGGCGCTAAAGCGCCGCAAGATCACGCCGACCTATCACGAGCGCATGATCTGGGGCCAAGGCGACGGTGCCGGGCTGAAGGTCGTGGACACCGCCGTGGGCCGCGTCGGCGCCCTGGCGTGCTGGGAGCATTACAATCCGCTGGCGCGCTACACGCTGATGGCCCAGGGCGAGGAGATTCATGCGGCGCAGTTTCCCGGCTCGCTCGTCGGCCAGGTCTTCGCCGACCAGATGGAGGTGACGATCCGCCACCACGCCCTGGAGTCCGGCTGCTTCGTCGTCAACGCCACCGGTTGGCTCACCGACGATCAAATCGGCTCGATCACCAAGGACGAGAAGATGCAGAAAGGCCTGCGCGGTGGCAATTGCACCGCGATCGTATCGCCCGAGGGCAAGCACCTGGTCCAGCCGATGACGGCGGGCGAGGGCCTGCTCGTCGCCGATTGCGACATGGCGCTGATCACCAAGCGCAAGCGCATGATGGATTCGGTCGGCCATTACGCCCGGCCGGAGCTGTTCCAGCTGCATCACGACGCCCGCCCGACCAGCAAGATCGTGCAGTACGGGGTGGAGGCCGCTCCCAGCGCGCCGGCCTTCGTCCCGCAACTCCCGGCGGCGCTCGCCGCCGCCTCAAAGGCGAAAGAGGACCATGTCAGAGCTTCCGACGGAACGGCTGATCAACGAGTTGCAGTCCTTCGGAGTGCGGCTGGCTGACAGCAGGGTCGGGGCGCAGAGCCGCCGCGGCGGCGCCGGTCCGTCCGACCACAAGGCGGTGACCATCGCGGGCCGGACCGTGATGGTGCCGATCCATACCGCCGCCTCGCGCGAGTCGCCCTACACGGCTTCGCGTCCCGATGCCGACGGCGTCGCGTCCATCGACCGCGACGGCGTCTTCGTCGGGCGGATGACGTTCCCCCGGCAGCCGCGCTTTTACGCCCTGCAGACGTTTGACGGCATTCCCTACTCCAAGATTGCCGTGCTGCATTCGAAGGACGTGCTGGCGACGACGGTGCTGCAGACCTGCATCCGCTACCAGAGCCGGACCAAGACGTGCCAGTTCTGCGCCATCGGCCAGTCGCTCGCCGCCGGTCGCACCATCGCCCACAAGACGCCTGAGCAGCTCGCCGAGGTCGCGCGCGCGGCCGTCTTGCTCGACGGCGTCAAGCACATGGTCATGACGACCGGCACGCCCAACGCCACTGACCGCGGCGCCGCGGTGTTGTGCGAGAGCGCGTTCGCCATCAAGGCCCGCGTCGACCTGCCGATCCAGGCGCAGTGCGAGCCGCCGGACCACGACCGCTGGTTCGAACGCATGCGAGCTTCCGGCATCGACACGCTCGGCATGCATATCGAGGCGGTGACGCCGGCGGTGCGAGAGCGCATCATGCCGGGCAAGGCCTCGGTGCCGCTCGAGCGCTACATGAAGGCCTTTGAGGCCGCCGTGCCGGTGTTCGGCCGCGGCCAGGTGTCGACCTACATCCTCGCCGGCCTTGGCGACACGGTCGAGGCGATCCTCGAGATGGCGGCGCAGTTGGTGGCGCGCGGCGTGTATCCGTTCGTGGTGCCCTTCGTGCCAATTTCCGGCACGCCGCTCGAGGATCACGCGACGCCTACGCCGGCTTTCATGCATGCGATCCTGGAGCCGCTCGCCGCCATGCTGCGCGCCGCGGGGATGAGCAGCGGCGAGGCCAAGGCCGGCTGCGCCAAATGCGGAGCCTGTTCGGCGCTCTCAACCTATGAGAAGGCCGGTGCCCCGGCGCCGGACATCGCGGCGGTCGCCGCGCCGCGCTTCGTGCCGACGCTGCCCGACCTCATCCTCGAAGGGGTGCGGGCGTGATCGTTGACAGCTTCGGGCCTTTCGCCGCCTGTCATTTCCGCCTAAAGTTCGCCACCGAAGGCTGGGAGCAGGACGGCGCCGCGGCGCTGCGCCGGCAGGTGTTCTGCGACGAGCAGGGCATCTTCCGCGGCGACGATCGCGATGCGCTGGATGAGACGGCGATTCACCTTGTCGCGCTCTCGACCATGGCGGTGCTCGCCGACGAAGTCGTGGGCACCGTGCGCATTCACCAGAGCGAGCCCGGCGTATGGCACGGCTCGCGCCTTGCCGTGGATCGCCGCTACCGCCGCGTCGGGGCGCTCGGCGCCGCGCTGATCAAGCTCGCCGTCTCGAGCGCGAACGCGTTCGGCTGCGTGCGCTTCTACGCCAACGTCCAGGCGCAGAACGAGCTTATGTTCCGCCGCCTCCATTGGGATCGCGTCGCGGAAGTCGAGTTGCACGGCCAGCCCCACGTCTTCATGCAGGCCGACCTCGCCGCCTACCCGCCGCTCGCCAACGCGCCGGAAGGCTTCCACGCCGTGGCCAAGAAGACGGCGGCGTGATGGGCGCGAGCCTGCGCGAACTGGCCGATGCCGTGCTCGCCGGGCGAGGCACCGCGCACAAGACCGATATCGCCGACGCCGTCGCCGCGCTCGGCATCGATGCTTCTTGCGCGATCCAGGTCGGCGACGACTGCGCCGCGATCCGCGACGGCGATGGTTGGCTGCTCTTCGCCATCGAGGGTTTCGTCAACGATTTCGTCGAAGCCGAGCCGCGCTTCGCCGGCTGGTGCGGGATCATGGTCAACCTCAGCGACATAGCCGCCATGGGCGGACGCCCGCTGGCCGTGGTCGACGCGATCTGGGCCAAGGATCGCGCGGGGGCGGAGCCGGTGCTCGCCGGCCTGCGCGAGGCGTCGCAGGCATACGGCGTGCCGATCGTGGGCGGGCACACCAACCATCGCACCGCCACCGGCTCGCTGGCGGTCGCGGTCCTCGGCCGCGCCGAGCGCCTCGTCACCAGCTTCGACGCAAGACCGGGCGACGTGCTCGTCGCGGCGATCGACCTGCGCGGCGGCTTTCGCGGCCAGTCGCTGAACTGGGACGCTGCCAGCGGCGCGCCCGGCGAGCGCCTGCGCGGCGACATGGCGTTGCTGCCCGACATCGCCGAGGCCGGGCTCGTTTGCGCCGGCAAGGACATCAGCATGGCCGGCCTCGTCGGCACCGCCATGATGCTCTGCGAGGGCTCCGGGGTCGGCGCGCGCATCGAGGTCGATGCGGTGCCCTGCCCGGCCCACGTCGATCTCGCCCGCTTCCTGCTCGCCTTCCCGAGCTTCGGCTTCGTGCTCTCGGTGGCGCCCGACAACGTCGGGGCGGTGCTGGAGCGGTTCGCCGGGCGGGAC
>CAXTQM010000051.1:0-10749 GCA_964246205.1 uncultured Beijerinckiaceae bacterium
CGAGGGGAGCGTACCGCCATTGGCGGTGCGGAACTGCAACTGGTTGGAGTTCTGATTGCCGGCGAGCGGCTGCTGGCAGAGCGTGCCGGCGTTGTTGCCGTCGATCTCGCCGCAATCGGTCACGTCGGCGTCGTTGCCGTCGACGTGACGCTGGTCGAACTGGCGAATGTAGAAGTTGCTGGCCACCGACCAGTGCGGTGTGATGTCGAAGCGGCTGAGGAGCTGCGCCTGTCCGGCCTGGTTGTTGGTGGTCTGCGGCGTCGTGAACACGGAATTGTACTGCTGCTGGATCAGCACCTGCGGCGTGACGCCCTGCACGCCGAGCAGCGAGCGGCCGAACTGGCCGATCAGGTGGATCTCGGAATCCTGTGTGCGCCGGCCGAGATCGACGAGGAAACGTTCCGCGTTCTGCGCGCCGAACGGCCGGTAGCCGCCGTCGCGGTACAGGTCGCCGGCGAAGTAGAAGCTGTAGTCGCCGGACTGCTTGCCGAACTCTCCGAAGCCGTTGGCACGGCCGTACGAGCCGCCGAGCAGCGTGACGTCGCCGCCGTGGAAGGTGAAGCCGTTTTTGGTGGTGAAGTTGATGGCGCCGCCGAGCGCGTTCAGGCCGAAGATCGGGTTGTTTGTGTAGATTTCGGACGAGGCCAGCGCGATTGGCGGAATGAGGTCGAGGTTGACCGTGTCACCGAAGGACTCGTTGATGCGTACCCCGTTCTCGTAGACGGCGAGGCCGGCGGCGGTGCCGGAGATCCGCGAGGCGTCGAAGCCGCGGTAGAACAGGTCGGGCGAGAGGTCGGAGCCGTCGACGCTGAGCGCCACCGCCGCCGGGGTGTGGGAGACCAGCGCCTGGGTGACGCTCGGTGAATATTGCTGGATGAAGTATTTGCTCGGCACGACGGTGACGTCGCCCGGCACCTTGTCGATATCGATGCCGCTGTTTTCGCTGGACGGGATCGGCGTCGCCGAGATGACGACCTCCGGCAGCACCACGGCGGCGCCTTCCTGCGCCCGGGCCAGGTTGCCGGCCGCGACGCAGAGCAAGGCCGCGACCGATGCCGATGCCAACCACGTCTTCTTCATGCTGCCCCCGCAAGCAATCGAATTGGACGGCTTTCCGCCGTCGCTTTCTTCTGAACGGGTTTATAGTAAGCGGCACGTTAAAAATGCCAATCCCGTTCGACCGCGCTCAATCCTCTTCGACGCCCCGTTGCATTTATGCAGCAAGACAATACATTGCAGGACGTTGCAAAGCATAGATCGGGAAGTTTTCCTATTGAGTTGTTCGACAACATCGGGATCGGTAGCACAATGACGGGCATCCCGACGCGAGCCCGCCTTTGGACCCCGGGTCTGCACGTCGCCCGCGATTCGGTTCGCGGCGTCCTGGACCTCGTGTTCCCGCCCTGCTGCCTCGCCTGCCGCAAGGCCACCGCCGGCCGCGACGCGCTGTGCGCCTCTTGTTGGGCGGCGATGCGCTTCATCGAGCGGCCGTTCTGCGAGAGGCTCGGCACGCCGTTCGAGGCCGACCTCGAGACGCCCGGCCTGCTGTCGCCCGACGCCATCGCCCATCCGCCGGCCTTCTCGCGCGCCCGAGCCGTCGTCCGCTTCGACGACGGGCCCTCGCGTCAGCTGGTGCACCGGCTGAAATATGGCGACCGGCTCGAGCTTGCCGGCACCATGGGCGCCTGGATGGCGCGCGCCGGCGACGAGATCCTCAGCGAGGCAGACGTTCTGGTCCCGGTGCCGCTGCATCGGCGGCGGCTGGCGGCTAGGCGCTTCAACCAGTCGGCACTTCTCGCCCGGGCGATCTCCCGCCGTTGCGGCGTGCCGGCGCAACTCGATGCCCTGGTCCGGCGCAAGGCTACCGCCTCGCAGGTCGGGCTGTCGCGGACGCAACGGCAGCTCAACCTGCAGGGCGCCTTCGCCGTGCCCGGCGAGCGCCTCGGCGAGGTGACCGGCCGCGCCGTGGTGCTGGTCGACGACGTGCTCACGTCCGGCGCCACCGCCAATGCCGCCTCCCGCGCCCTGCTGCGCGGCGGCGCCAGGCGGGTCGACGTGCTGGTCTTTGCCCGCGTAGTCACCGGCGGCGGGTGACGAACGGGTGACAAGCCGGGCCGGTCTTGCCATATGAAAGAGGCATGGAGAGCCCGATGGCGTCGCCCGAGATCGTGATCTACACGACGATGTTCTGCCCCTATTGTCACAGCGCCAAGGCGTTGCTGAAGCGCAAGGGCGTGGCGTTCCAGGAGATCAAGGTGGACGGCAACCGGGCCGCCCGCCGCGCCTTGAGCGAGCGCGCCGGCGGCCGCACCAGCGTGCCGCAGATTTTCATTGCCGGCGAGCATGTCGGCGGCAGCGACGAGCTCCACGCGCTCGAGGGGTCGGGCGCACTCGATGCCAAGCTGCGCGCGACCGCGAGCTGATCGCCGCATCATGATCCGCTATGCCCTGTGCTGCGAAGAGGGTCACCGCTTCGAGTCCTGGTTCTACGACAGCTTGGCCTTCGACGAGCAGGCCGGCCGCGGTCTTGTGACTTGCCCCACGTGCGACTCGTGCAACGTGGTCAAGGCGATCATGGCGCCTGCGGTGGTCGCGCGCGGCTCCCGCAAGAAGCCGGTCGAGGCGTCAGCCGAGGCAGGCGATGCCGTCGCGGCGTCGAGAACACCCCAGTCCGTCGAAGTGGCGCTGGTCGACGATCGCCGCCGCGACATGGTCCGCGCCTTTCGCGACAAGGTGCTCGCAGAGACGCGCGACGTCGGCCCGTCCTTCGCTGCGGAAGCGCGGCGCATCCACGCGAGCGAGGACGCCGATGAGCGCATTCGCGGACAGGCGACGTTAGCGGAGGCCCGCGACCTGCTCGAGGACGGCATCATGGTGCTGCCTCTTCCGACGCTCCCCGACGATCTCAACTAGCCGTGTGGAACTCCGCCGAACAATGACGCTTTCTTGACGGAATGCTGTGGAATGCCCCATTCGTAGGCATTGCAGATGCTTGCCGTCCGCTCGCACGAGGGAATGGGGAAACGGGGTGATGGCGCTTGCGTGAGGAGCTCATCCACCCGGACCGTTCTGTTGTCCGGCCTCGCATCGAGGAAAAACTCGCCGACGAAGCCCGCTTCATCAAGACCTGGCTCGACAATCCCGCGCTGACCGGCGCCGTGTCGCCGTCTGGCCGCTTCCTGGCCCGCATGATGGCGCGGGCCGTCGATCCTGCCGGTACCGGTCCGATCATCGAGCTCGGGCCGGGCACCGGGCCGATCACTCAGGCCTTGCTCCGCCGCGGGGTCGATCCGGCGCGGCTCGTCCTCGTAGAATTCGATGGCGCGTTCTGCCGCTTGCTGCGACGGCGGTTTCCAAAGGTCCAGGTGGTCCAGGGTGACGCCTACGACCTGCCCAACAGTCTGCGCGGTGTCTTGACCGAGCAAGCCGCAGCGATGGTTTCAAGCCTGCCGCTGCTCAACAAGCCCGATCTGCAGCGCCTCAGCCTGTTGGCCGACGCGTTCGCCCTCATGGCGCCCGGCGGCTCGTTCGTGCAGTTCACCTATGGCGCCAGCTCGCCGGTGCCGCGCGTATCGGAGTCGCCCTTCGAGGCCGACGTGTCGCCGCCGATCTGGCTCAATCTGCCGCCGGCGCGAGTCTGGATCTACCGCCGCCGCGGCGAGGGTCGGGTCGAGACATTCGATCCGGCGCCGCGCGACGCCAAACGTCTCGGCCTGCGCGCCGCCGAGACGGGGCTGTTCCGCCCGGTTCGCGAGCGCCGCCGCGAGGGGTTGTTCCGCAAGGGTGCCCGAAGCAATGGCCGTGTCGACTGAGAATTGCGGGCACGCCTCGCGCGACCGCCTGATCGTCGCACTCGACGTACCGGACGTCGCGGCGGCCGCCGGGTTGGTTGAGGCGCTGGGCGATGCCGTCGGCTTCTACAAGATCGGGCTCGAACTCGCCTATGGCGGCGGCCTGCCGCTGGCCGAACGCCTTGTCGGCGAGGGCAAGAAGGTCTTCCTCGACCTCAAACTGCACGACATCGGCACCACGGTGGAGCGCGCCGCGGCGCAGGTCGCTCGGCTTGGCGCCACCTACCTCACCGTGCACGCCTTCCCGCAGACCATGGTGGCGGCCAAGGCCGGCGTCGGCGACCGACCCATGGGCATCCTCGGCGTCACGGTGATGACCTCCTACGACGATCGCGACCTCGAGCAGGCGGGCTACGCCATCGGCGTGCGCGACCTGGTGGCGCTGCGGGCGGACCAGGCCGTGGCGGCCGGCATCGCCGGTCTCGTCCTTTCAGCGGAGGAGGTGACCGACATGCGCCGCCGCGTCAGCCGCAAGCTGTGCCTGGTGACGCCCGGCATCCGCCCCGCCGGTGCCGCGGCGGGCGATCAGAAGCGGGTGATGACGCCGGCGGCGGCGCTGCTGGCGGGGGCCGACCACCTTGTCGTTGGGCGGCCGATCATCCGGGCGACCGATCCGCGCGGCGCGGCGCTGGCCATTCTCGCCGAGATCGCGACATTGTAGGACGGAGCGCGGAGGGCCGGCGAGGATGTCCAAGGTGCTTTACTTCGTGCTGACTTTCCTCGAGTCCTTCCTGTCGGTGTTCGGCATCAGGGCGCCGTTCCAGCCCGCCTACACCGTCGAGACGACCATCGGTCGCGATATTGAGATCCGCCGCTACAGCCCGCTGGTCGCGGTGCAGACCGCCGCCCACGGCGACGACTTCAAGCGGCTGTTCGACTACATCGCCGGCGCCAACGCCCGCAACCAGACCATCGCGATGACCACGCCGGTCGAGCAGCGCGGCGGCAAGCTGGCGCCGCCGGTTTCGGCCGGCGGTTCGGCGCCGGCAACCATGCGCTTCTTCCTGCCCGAGAAGGTCGCCGAGGATCCGCCCAAGCCCACCGACGATGCCGTGCGAATCGTCGACGTACCGGCGCGGACCGTCGCGGTGATCCGCTTCTCCGGCAGCCTCGACCGGGTGCAGAGCGCGCGCTACGCCAGGATCCTCGTGAAGGAGCTCGCCGACAAGAACCGCAAGGTCGAGGGCGAGCCCTACCTGTTCGGCTACGATCCGCCCTTCACCATCCCGTTCCTGCGCCGCAACGAGGTGGCCATCGACCTTGCGCCCGCATCGTGAGCCGTTCGGCGGCCGCTCGCGCACGGCTCGGCACCTGCTGGACCACGCCAGACGTATCGCGCGGCCTATGCCGTTGATGGCCGCCGCAAAGGCGGCTAGGGTGGATACAGGCGCCTTTAGCTCAGCTGGATAGAGTATCGGGCTTCGAACCCGAGGGTCGTAGGTTCGAATCCTACAGGGCGCGCCAGAATAAGCTCCAAACAGAACAGCCGCCTTCAACCCAGCCGGTGTCTCGCGAGATCGATGGCGACCACGTCGTCGGGCGTTTTCGCCGAGGCGCCGTCGCTGGCCGGGTGGTACTCGATGCGCAGCGTCTCGCGGTCGACCACGATGCGAAGATAGCCGTAGTCCTGATCGTCGTAGTTCTCGAGAACGACATGGTCGGTGTCCTCCGCGCCGTCGATGATCTTCGGAGCGCGCAGGGGACCACTCTTCTTGGTGACGATCTTTCCCAAGCCGTGACCGCCGTTGCCGGCGATTACGTAGGGGATTTCGCGCTCACCCCAGCGGCGGGTAAAGCGCTGGTAGTTGTGGGCGTGCGCCGACAGCACGGCGTGCGGCCAGATGCCGACCTCCGCGAAGATCGCGTCGCACTCTTCGCGCAGCTTGACGCTCCAACCGTGCTTGGTGCCGGCGGTGTAGGCGGGATGGTGGTGGGCAAGGATCAGGGCGCCCTCGTAGCCTTCGCTCTTCACGCGTTCGAGCGCGGCGCGCAGATAGTCGAGCTGGCTGTCGTTCAGCTCCGGGAAGGTCCCGCCTTCGGTGGAGATCACGCCGGGATCCTCCAGCGTGTTCGAGTACAGGCCGAGGATGCGCACGAACGGCGCCTCCAAGGTGAAGAATACGCCGGGCTGGATCTGCGCCGTGCGGCTGAGGCCGCCGGCTTCGGGGTTGATGCGGAAGGTCTCGGCGCAGAAGTTCTTGAGGAAGGCGTCGAGCGTGATCGCCTGTACGCCGGGCGCGATCATGCCGTCATGGTTGCCGGCCAAGGCGACGATCGGCGCGGGATAGTCGCGATAGGGATCGTAGAACTGGTCGTAATAGTAGATGTCCTCGCCGAAGTTGTAGATGACGTCGCCGAGATGAAACCAGAACAGCGGCACGTCGGCCGGCTCGCGCTCGTCGAAGTCCGCGATCATCTTGTCGGCGACTTCGTTCTGCGGGTCCGGCCCGCGCGTGTTGCCGGTATCGCCGACGGAGTGGAACACCACGCGCCCGGCTGTCTGCGCCGCCTCAGTCGCCGCCTTTCCCCGGTCGCCCAGCACGGCGGCGAGCGTCAGCACCGGTTCGGGCAGGTCGCGCGGCGCGGGGAAGGGCAGCGGCTGCAGGGCATGCCTGGCGTTGAGCGCATCGAGCGTTTTGTAGGCCTGCGCGTCGCTGCCGTGCTTCACCACGAATTGCGTCGGATCCACCGTCGCGATCGGCTGGGCGAAGATCGGTTGCGGCACGTCGTGGGCGCGCGTGTTGTCGATCGGCGCAGCGGCGTCCGTGGGTACGTCGAAGGTCAGGGCGGAGCCGGGCTCGGTCTCCACGACCTGCGAACCGCGACTACGACGGCTGCCGCCTTTGGTGCGCTTGGTCGTCTTGCTCATGGCGGTTCCCCAATCCCGGCATGTAGCCACCGCCCGGCGACATGGGCGTGACGGAACGGATTGCACCATTATGATCTTCGGCGAATACGAGGTCAGTGCAGCGGCAGCAGCGAAGCCGCTTGTCCCTGATGCAGGATTGACAGCGCAACGCGACGCTGTATGCGGTCGGCTACAACCGATCGAGGAACGAGCACGATGCCGCCCAAACCGTTCGTTCTGGCGCTTGCTTTCACTCTCTTGGTGCAAGTCTCCGCGAAGGCCGAACCCAAAGGCCCACTCGTCTTCGCCGCCGCTAGCATGAAGACGGCGCTCGATGCGATCGCCGCGAAATACGCCGCCAGCGGCCATTCTGCGCTGGTGATCTCCTACGGTTCGTCGGGCACGCTGGCCAAGCAGATCGAGAACGGCGCTCCGGCGGACCTCTTCATCTCCGCCGATGAGAAGTGGATGGACGTGCTCCAGAAAGCCAACGCGATCGACCCCAAGACGCGCGAGGCTGTGCTCGGCAACGGGCTCGTCCTGGTCGAGCCGGCCGACGCCAGGACCAGTCTCACCATCGCCAAAGGCTTCGACCTCGCCGACGCGCTAGGTGACGGCAAGCTCGCGGTCTGCTCCGTGACGTCGTGTCCTGCGGGCATCTACGGCAAGGAGGCGCTGCAAAACCTCGGCGTCTACACGGCCGTCGAGCCGAAGCTGGCACAGGCCGACAACGTCCGAGCGGCGCTGCTGCTTGTGGCGCGCGGCGAGGCCAAGTTCGGCATCGTCTACGCCACCGATGCGAAGGCCGAGCCCAAGGTCAGGGTGGTCGGCACCTTCCCCGAAAGCTCGCACACGCCGATTGTCTATCCCGTGGCGGTGACCACGGCCGCCAAGAACGGCGCGCCGGCCGCCGTCGGCTTCGAGGCCTACCTCCACTCGCCCGAGGCCCGCGCCATCCTGACCGGCCAGGGCTTTACCCTGCTCGCCAAGTAGGACGGATGCTCGACGCCTCCGATTGGACGGCGATCGAAGTCTCGCTGCGCATCGCCGTGGTGGCGACGCTGGCGGCGTTTCCGTTCGGCGTTGCCGTGGCCTACGGGCTGGCGCGCTGGGAGTTCCCCGGCAAGTCGCTCGTCAACGCGATCGTGCACCTGCCGCTGGTGCTGCCGCCTGTGGTCACCGGCTACGTGCTGCTGCTGGGCTTCGGCAGCCGCGGCATCTTCGGCGCCGCGCTGGCCAAGATCGGCGTCGTGCTGGCCTTTCGCTGGACCGGCGCGGCGCTGGCCTGCGCCATCATGGGCTTTCCCCTGATGGTGCGCGCCATGCGGCTCTCCTTCGAGGCGATCGACGTCCGGCTCGAGGCGGCGGCCGGTACGCTCGGCGCCGGGCCGCTGTGGCGCTTCGTGCTGGTGACGCTGCCGCTGGCCGCGCCGGGCCTCATCGTCGGCTCGATCCTCGCCTTCGCCCGTTCACTCGGCGAGTTCGGTGCCACCATCACCTTCGTGTCGAACATCCCCGGCGAGACCCAGACCATCGCGGCGGCTATCTACACCGACGTGCAGAACCCCGACGGCGACGCCGGCGCGCTGCGGCTGACGCTGATCGCCATCGCGATCTCGCTGGTGGCGGTCGTCCTGTCCGACCTGTTGCAGCGCACGGTCAGCCGGCGCCTGGCGCTTTGAGCGAGGGCGCGTGACGAATGCTGACACTGGCAACGCTGCCCTAGACGTCGCCCTGCGCCGCAGCGTTCAAGGCTTCACGCTGGATGTCGCCTTCGCGAGCACCGGCGGCGTGATTTCGCTGTTCGGGCGCTCCGGTTCCGGCAAGTCGATGACGCTGGGCCTCGTCGCCGGCTTGGCGCGACCCGATGTCGGGCACGTGCGGCTGGGCGATACCGTGCTGGTGGACACCGCCGCCGGCTGCCACGTGCCGGTTCAGCGCCGGCGCATCGGCCTAGTGTTTCAGGACGCGCAGCTGTTCCCGCATCTCTCGGTGCGCCAAAACCTGCTATTCGGCCGGCGCTTCGCTGGCGCCGCGGCCTCCGGCATCGGCTTCGACACCGTTGTGGAGACGCTCGGCATCGGCGCTCTGCTGACGCGTCGCCCCGGCAAGCTCTCCGGCGGCGAGAAGCAGCGCGTGGCGATCGGCCGAGCGCTGCTGGCGGACCCGCGCCTGCTGCTGTTCGACGAGCCGCTGGCCGCGCTCGACCGCGAGCGCCGGCTCGAGATCCTTTCGTTGATCGAGCGGCTGCGCGACGTCTTCGCTGTGCCGATCGTCTACGTGTCGCACGCGCTAGAGGAGGTGGTGCGGCTCGGCGGCCATGTCGTCGTGTTGGAAGCCGGTCGCGTCACCGCCGCCGGCGCGCCGGAGGCGGTGCTGGGTGCCGCCCGTGTCGAGGACGGCCGCTTCGGCCGTGCCTCGATCGTCACGGCGATCGTTGGCGCCTTCGACGCGCCGTTCGGCCTCACCGCGCTCGACAATCCCGCCGGCACGCTCTGGCTGGCCGGCCGGGCCGGGCCGCCGGGCCGTCCCGTTCGGGTCCTTGTCCGCGCCACCGACGTCAGTCTTGCCCCGGGCGATGTCGGGCCGATCTCGATCCGCAGCGCGCTCGCCGGGCGGATCGCCGCAATCGAGCCGGACGGCGCACTGGCTGCAGTCACCGTCGAGCTGGAAGGGAGCGGAAGGATCGTCGCGCTGGTGACCCGGCGCGCCCTGCACGATCTTTCCCTGGAGATCGGCGCGCCAGTGAGGGCGTTGATCAAGGCGGTGGCGCTGGACGAGGGCGCGGTGCCGGAGATCGGTCGTACGAATGATTCGATGACACGGTCTTGACGAAATCATTACCGGCCTCCAGATTCCGCACGAGAGTAATGCTCGTTCGGAGTATAAGGCCATGCAGTCCGCTCTCGTCGAGAGCCTCGTCGGTTCCGCCCTGGCGCGCACCGCCGGTCTTCACGACCGGGTCAGTCGCTTCATACCGGCCTTCGAATGGCCCGCCTATGCCTCCGATGTCGACGCGATTTTACGGCTGAAGGCCGAGAAGAACGCCGTCATCTTGGCCCACAACTATCAGACGCCGGAGATCTTCCACTGCGTCGCCGACCTCGTCGGCGACAGCCTCGCCCTGGCACGCATGGCGCAGGAGAGCGATGCCGAGGTGATCGTGCTCGCCGGCGTGCACTTCATGGCCGAGACGGCGAAGCTGCTCAATCCCTCGCGCAAGGTGCTGATCTCGGACATGCGCGCCGGCTGCTCGCTGGCCGACTCGATCACGCCGGCCGACGTCCGCATGCTCAAGACGCAGCACCCCGGCGTGCCGGTCGTGGTCTACGTCAACACCTCCGCCGCGGTGAAGGCGGAATGCGACATCACCTGCACCTCGGGCAATGCGGTGAAGGTGGTCGAGAGCTTGGGCGTGCCCCGGGTCATCATGATCCCGGACGAGTACCTCGCGCAGAACATCGGCCGGCAGACGGGGGTCGAGATGATCACTTGGCCGGGCCATTGCGAAGTGCACGAGAAGTTCACGCCGGCCGAGGTGCGCGAGTTCCGTGACGCTTTCCCCGGCGTGACCGTGCTGGCGCATCCCGAATGCCCGCCGAACGTCTGCGACGAAGCCGACTTCTCCGGCTCGACCGCGGCGATGATCGACTATGTCGCCAAGAACCGGCCGCCCAAGGTGATGCTTCTGACGGAATGCTCGATGTCCGACAACGTGTCGGCGCAGTATCCGGACCTCGACTTCGTGCGTCCGTGCAACCTGTGCCCGCACATGAAGCGCATCACGCTGGGCAACCTCCGGCATTCGCTGGAAACCTTGACCCACGAGATCACGATCGATCCGTCCGTGGCCGATCGCGCGCGACGCGCAGTCGAGCGCATGCTGGCGGTGAAGTGATGGCTACGCTCACGCATCTCGCCGGGCGTTCGGTGATCGTCGGTGCCGGGCTCGCCGGGCTGATGACAGCGCTGCACATGGCCCCGGAGCCGGTGGTGGTGCTCTCGGCCGAAGCGCTCGGCACCGAGGCGTCATCGGCCTGGGCGCAAGGC
>CAXTQM010000052.1:0-10745 GCA_964246205.1 uncultured Beijerinckiaceae bacterium
CCGCGAGCCTCAGCCTCGGAAAGCCCTTGTGCGCCTCGAGCCCGCCGATGTGGGCGAGGCAGACCCGCGGGCGCCGCGCGGCGGCCTTGGCGGCGGCAACGCCTGCGGCGTCGACCCCCAGCGGCGGCAGCCCGTTGGGGACGCTGCGGACATTGGAGAGCCCGGTGCCGCGGTAGACGGCGGCGAAGGCGTCGGACACGGCGAGCACCGCCGCGGCGCCGGCGAGCGCGCGGTGCATGGCGTGCTGGCGGGTGTGGCGCACCTTGGGCCCGGAAACGAGGCGCGGCGGCAGGCGGAAATCGTAGCGCGGCGCCGGCCCCCCGTCGCCGTGGAGGAACTGGCGGTCGGAGATCCACCAGCCGTCGTGGGCGGTGACGAGATAGGGGATGCCGCGCGCGCGCGCGGCGGCGCAGGCCGAGGTGGTGATGCGCTGGATGCAGTGGAAATGGACGAGGTGCGGCCGGAAGCGCTCGAGGCAGCGGGCGAAGACCTCGCCGCTGCGCGCGTCGCTGGCGGCGAAATCGACGGCGGGATAGTCGCCGGCGACCATGGCGGTGGTGCGCACGCCGTCGTGCGAAGAGGCCTGCACGGTGTAGGGGCCGACCCCGCCCTCGCGGGTGGTGAAGACCTCGAACTCGAACTCGCCGGGATAAAGCGCGCGCATGTCGCGGATGTTGTCGATCACCACGCGCGTGGCGCCGCCCTTGGCCTGCGGCGCGTAGAAGACGTTGACCACCAGGACGCGCGTGGCGTCGCGCGGCGGCGGCTGCACCGCCTCGAACATGCGGCGCAGGTTCGCCGCCATCGCCGGCATGGAATAGTCGCGCAGCGCCTTTAGGCGGGCCGCCTCGCCCATCGCGCGGCGCCGTGCCGGGTCCTTCACCAGCATCGCGAGCTTCTCGACGAAGCCGGCGGCGTCGGTGACGATGAAGCCGTCCTCGCCGTCCACGATCACCTCCTCGAACGTGTCGGTCGCGCTGACGACGCTCGGCACGCCGAACATCGCCGCCTCCAGCCACTTGATCTCGCTCTTGGCGCTGGTGAGCGTGGTGCGGCGCAGCACGGAGAGAGCGATGTCGGCCCGGCTCAGCAGCGCCCAGTAGCTCTCGATCTCGCCGGTGAAGCCCGCGAACTCGAAGCGCGCGACGGCCTGGTCGTCGAGCCCGACGGGGGCATGTCCGGCGATGACGATGCGGACCTTGTCGCCGAAGCGGCGGTCGATCTCGAGCAGGGCCGGCAGCAGCAGGCGTTCGAAGTCGAGCTTGTGCGCCTTGGTCCCGCTGCCGTAGACGTGGGCGCGGGGGCGGGCGGGCGGGGCGGGCGCGGGGGCCGCGCCCGCCGCCTGGTGCCGCAGTCCCAGCGCGTTGCGATGCACGAAGGCGCGACGTTCCCGGACCAGCGGCTCCAGCCGGGCAGCGAGGCTGGGAGTCGACGCGATGGCATAGTCGCAGAGTTGCGCCGCATAGCGGAACAGCGGCACGCCCACGCAGATTTCGGCATGCTGCGCGGGGGTGATCTGGCCGGCGTAGTCGGCCAAAGGCTCCGGGAATTCCGCGCTGTCGAAGATCAGGTCGTCGGTCTCGTAGAAGACGAGCGCGCCGGCGGACCGCGCGGCGTTGATGGCCCGCACGATCTCGGGAAACGCCGCCACGCGGAAGAAGATGACGACGTCGAACTCGGCCAGCTCGTCGTGGAAGTCGGTCTGGTCGTGGTTCGAGTCGAAGACCTTCACGGCGTAGCCTGCCTCGGCCAGCTGCTCGCTTTTCTGCTCGACCCGATACAGATTGCACTGCGGAAGGTCGAGGTTGGCGAACAAGGCGATCGATCGCACGGTGCGGCCCGGCGCCCTGCCGGGGAAAGCGAGATCGCAGCGCTCGGCCACGTCGTGGGTCATGGTCTGGGCCGCCGAGACTTGGCCGGCGCTCGCCGTAGCGGCGGCGTACGCGAACTCGTCGGCGAAGTACCTGCCCGCGGCGGCCTGCCACCTTCGCTGCAGGTACTGATCCTCGGGAAACTCGCGGCATGCCTGCTCGAGGATCCGGAGAGCCTCGTCGAGATCGACGATCTGCTCGCAACAGGACGCCGCGTTGAGGAAAGCCCATTTGCCGGCCTCCCGAGCCTTTATGTTGGCCAAGTAGAAGCGATAGGCCTCGGAAAAACGCTGCCGGCGGAAGAGGAAGTCGCCGTATTGTTGTCGAAGCCAAGCCTGTTCCGGCTCGAAATGCATCAGGCGCGCGTAGACGGCGTCCGCCCGATCGGTGTCGCCTCGCGTTTCGAGGTATGCCGCGTGTTGCGCGAAGCATCTCACGTTCTTGCCGGACAGCTTCACGGAGGTCCGGCGCTCGAGCAGGCCGTCGCTGAAGACATGCTCGAGCAAGGCCTCGTCGTCCAAGCCGCGGAGGTCGGCGTTGGCGAGGCGATAGGCACCGACGTCAATAATCGGTTCGGCGCCGCAGGCGACGCCAAACCGCTGCTTCATCTCCACGACGTGGTTGGGAGGCTGCCGATCGAACGCATGATCGGTAAGCCAGCCTCGATAAAGCTCCGCATCGCTGAGCTCCAGGGAGGAGCGGTCTCGGCGAAGACGCCGCCGATGGAACGGGGCGTCGAAGCGCAGATCGTTAGCGATCGGTTTGAGCTGTTCGAGGCCGCTCTCGACGAAGTCGATGATGCATTCGCTGCGATCGGCCAAGACGATCCCCGTTCCGAGCGCGGCTGCAGCATAGTAGACATGATCGAAGTCGGCGAGGAAGGAAGCATCGGCGAGCCCCCTCATGAAAAGATACTGCTCGGCGTTGGCGGGAACCCATCGAAACCGCCTATCAGTCAGCACGGAAGGCCAACGGCTCAGGTAGACCGTCATGAAATCCGCACTGGTTTCAACGAAGTAGGGCCGACCTTCGGTCAAGCCGTAATCCAAGTAATGAGACACCGAGGACGACGGGCCGAACGTCTCGAAATCGAGATCGCGGTTTAGACTCAAGTACCCGATCGGATTGAAGTCGTGAGGGAGAAGATCGAGGTTGTCGTCGGAAAGCAGGCCGGCTTTGGCATTCGGCAGGCGGCCTTCGAAACGACCATGGGTCAGCCAGTGTTTCGCGATTGCCTTGTCGTCCAGATCTCGCAAATCCAAATACTGGGAACGATAAAAAGAAACATCCAATTCGCACGCCGCTCGCGAGTTAAGCTCCAACATCTTGCGAAGCGGATGGCGAAACCTACTGATCATTCTATCCTTCGAGCTTTTCCGAATGGCCGAGACAATGTCGTTGCGCAAAGTCTCGGTGGCACTAGGGCGATCTCAGCCTTGATCAGATGAACGTCCGTGTGACGTTGGCGGAGAGCTTGACGTAACTTTACGCGACGCGTCGCTGGTCCACCTCAGCCTCCGCCAGCTCATCGCTCCGTCGGCTCCACAGTCTCCCGCTCGAACAACAGCGCCGCGTGTTCACCACTCATCCAACCAAGTCGGGCTAACACGAGAACGTGCGACACGAACAGCGATGACTTAAATAAACCGCGCCAACGCCAACTTCTTAGCCGGAATAGACCACACATTTCTCGTTCGCCTTTCGAGGCGCACTTGTCAAGGCTCCGACCTTGTTCGCAGTGGCTATGACAAATAATGGCTAACCGCTCCGGTCCTCGGGAGAGGCTTAGGCGAGCCAATCAACGCGTGAGCTTCATCTTTGCCGGAGCTCGGATTGCACAATCCGAACGCGAGAAAACGAGGCGTCAAGCTCTCGTGGCGCGGAGGGACGAGCACGCTCGGCAGCGAGCGGAACAGGTCGGCCTCGTGGCGAGCGACGGTGGCGAGGCCGAGGACACCTCCTGTGTGAGTGCGACGCCGCCGCGGCGTCGCGCGACCGGGCAACATGCCGATGACATCTACGTTGAGATTACTGGCCAGCTCACACTCGCCAAGACGGCGATTCGTTGACACTCCGCAAGGAATGGATGGTGCCCAGGAGAGGACTCGAACCTCCACGGCTTTCACCACTGGTACCTGAAACCAGCGCGTCTACCAATTCCGCCACCAGGGCACGCGGCGCTGTGCATAGGGTGTGGAAGACCGCGCTGTCAAATGCCTTCGGAGAAGGCTTAGTAAAAACCGAAGTCCGGGATGCGGCGGAGGAATGGTCGGAGTGGCGGGATTCGAACCCACGACCCCTTGTCCCCCAGACAAGTGCGCTAACCGGGCTGCGCTACACTCCGACTGGAGGCGTTATAGGCGAGGCGTTCGACCCCTGCAAAGGGTTTCAGCCGCGAGGGTGGCTTAAGGCCAGCAGGATGCGCTCGCATTCCTCCACGCAGGCAAGGACCTCGCGCAGGCCATTGGCGTCGGGTGGCGAAGGCCCGGTGGCGGCGTGTGGAGGCACAACCTCAAGCGCATCGGGTCCGCCATCCTCGCTCGCCTCGGCGTTCAGGGTCACGCCCTCGCCGTCGCCGCGAAGGCCCCGGGCGCCCTGTTCCTTGAGCAGGCGCTGCACGCCCTTGATCGTGTAGCCGTCGTCGTAGAGCAGCTGCCGGATCGCGCGCAGCAGCGTCACGTCGGCAGGCCGGTAATAGCGGCGGCCGCCGGCGCGCTTTAGCGGACGGATCTGCGGGAAACGCTGCTCCCAAAAACGCAGCACGTGCTGCGGCAGCACGAGATCCTCGGCCACCTCGCTGATGGTGCGGAAGGCGTCGGCGCTTTTTTCCATGCCTCCTCAGGCTCCTGCCGCCGGAAGCTTATTCGAGAAGGCAGATGCGCTTAAGGGCAGAAGCGACGCCGTTCACACCTCATCGCGCCACGTAAGAAGTGTTCGGCGGCGGTGAACGCCGCCGCTAGTCCTCGTCGACGACGGCTTCGCCGTTCATACGCGCCTTCAGGACGTTGGAGGGTTTGAACACGATCACGCGGCGCTGCATGATCGGCACCTCGACACCGGTCTTGGGATTGCGCCCGACGCGCTCGCCCTTGTCGCGCACCACGAAGGACCCGAACGAGGAAAGCTTCACCGTCTCTCCGAGCGCCAGCTTCTCGGTGATCTCGCCCAGCACCATCTCGACGAGCCCAGCTGATTCCTTCCGCGACAGTCCGACCTGCTTGTAGACGGCCTCGGCGAGATCGACCCGCGTAACTGTCTGGCTCGGCAAAGAAGCCGTGTCGCGGGGAGCCACGAGGGAAACAAGTCTGTGATTCGCCCCGGCCGCGTCGGCATGCGGGTCGTAGACAGCCCGCATCGCGCTTTCCGACTTGGTCATCTTGGCTTCTCCGCCCCACACCGCGGAAGAAAGACCGGGCGCGAGGCCCCTCGAAAATGGAGCAGATCGGTCTGTCGGCGCAAGGCCTTGATAGCCTCACCGTGCGCTACTTTAGGGCTACCAGCGGATCAGCGCAGAACCCCAGGTGAAGCCGCCGCCCATGGCCTCGATCATCACGAGGTGGCCTGGCTTGATCCGACCGTCCTTGAGCGCCACCGAGAGTGCCAGCGGGAT
Source organism: uncultured Beijerinckiaceae bacterium (assembly GCA_964246205.1). GTDB lineage: Bacteria > Pseudomonadota > Alphaproteobacteria > Rhizobiales > Beijerinckiaceae > RH-AL1. The sequence goes on from CAXTQM010000052.1 coordinate 5,482, forward strand.
CGAGGCCGCCGAAGTGTTGGCGTGCTGATCGACGGTGATCACCACCTTGGCGAGGTCGATGCCGAGCTTGTCGGCGGAGGCGTCGATGATTCGGCGATTGGCCTGGTGCGGCACGAACCAGTCGAGGTCGGCGGCCTTGAAGCCGCTGACCCTGAACGAATCCTCGACCACGTCGGCAACCATGCCGACGGCATGGCGGAACACCTCGCGGCCGGCCATCTTCACCGTGCCGGCCGTCTGCGTCGTCGACGGACCGCCGTCGACATAGAGTTTGTCGCGGTGGCGGCCGTCGGAGCGCAGGTGCGAGGTCAGCACGCCGCGGTCGCTCATCGTGCCGTCGCCGAGCTGCGCCTCGAAGATCAGCGCCGCGGCGCCGTCGCCGAACAGCACGGCTGTCGTGCGGTCCTCCCAATCGAGGATGCGCGAGAAGGTCTCGGCGCCGATCACCAGCGCGCGCTTGTGCGACCCGGAGGCCAGGAACTTGTCGGCGGTCGCCACGGCAAAGACGAAGCCGGAGCAGACCGCCTGGACGTCGAAGGCGGCGCCGCCGGTCATGCCGATGCCGGCCTGCACCTGGCAGGCCACCGACGGAAAGGTGTGGTCCGGCGTCGCCGTGGCGACGATCAGCAGGTCGATGTCGTCGCCCGTGAGCGAGGCGTCGGCCAGAGCCGCCTTCGCCGCCTCAAGCGCCAGCGTCGATGTCGTCTCGTCGGCGGCAGCGATGTGGCGCCGCGTGATTCCCGTGCGCTGGACGATCCAGTCGTCGGTCGTGTTCAGCCGCGTCTCGAGCTCGCGATTCGTGACGACGTTGACTGGAAGGTACGAACCGGAGCCGCTGACCACCGAACGCAGGCAGCCGATATTCGAACGGGTCACGTCGAGCCTATCCTGACGGCGGCCGGCGTCCTGTCGTCTGAGGACGACGACGCGTTCGGCCGATCGAGGGCCGCCGCGAGCATCTCGCGGATCTTGCCCAGAAGCTGTTGGCGCACCATCGCATGGCCGAGTGCGATGGCGCCAGCGGTACCTACGGCGTCCATTCCGCCGTGGCTCTTGATCACCACGCCGTCGAGGCCGAGGAAGACGCCGCCGTTGACGTGGCGCGGGTCCATCTGCTCGCGCAGCCCGTCGAAAGCCGGCTTGGCGACGAGGTAGGCCAGTTTCGCACGCCAGGAGCTGCTCATCGCGGTGCGGAGATATTGTCGGATCTGCCGCGCGGTACCCTCGGCGGTCTTGAGCGCGATGTTGCCGGTGAAGCCTTCGGTGACGACCACGTCGACCGTGCCCTTGCCGAGGTCGTCTCCCTCGACGAACCCGTGGTAGGCGAGGCCTGGAAGCTCCGCTTCGCGCAGCAGCTTGGAGGCCGCCTTGACCTCCTCGAGGCCCTTGACCTCCTCCGTGCCGACATTGAGCAGGCCGACGGTCGGGCGCTCGAGATCGAGCACGACGCGCGCCATCGCGGCACCCATGATCGACAGATGGACGAGCGAGCTTGCGTCGGCGCCGATCGTGGCCCCGAGGTCGAGTACCACCGAGCGCCCACGCAACGTCGGCCACAGCGCCGCGATGGCCGGGCGATCGATGCCCTTCATCGTGTGCAGGCATACCTTGGCCATCGCCATCAGCGCGCCGGTGTTGCCGGCCGAGATGGCGACATCGGCCTCGCCCCGCTTCACCGCCTCGATCGCCATCCACATCGAGGACACGCGGCGTCCGGCGCGCAACGCCTGGCTCGGCTTGTCGGTCATCTTCACCGCGACGTCAGTGTGATGGACGCTCGACCGCGCGGCGAGATCGGGCCTGGTGGCGAGCAGGGGCGCGATCTCGTCTTCCCGGCCGAAGAAGGCGAAACGCGCGTCGGGAAGGCGGCGCAGCGCCTCGGCCGCGCCCTCGACCATGACCGGCGGTCCGTGATCGCCGCCCATCGCATCGATGGCGATCCTGACGTCGTCTCTCATGACGACGCGGCTTGCAGCCGCCGTTTGCTCAGGGGTGCGATGGTCACTGGCGATCCTTGAGCCGGGCGAGTCCGGCGAAGGCCGAAGGCTCCGGCGCGTCGTTGTCGCCGACAACCATGTCATCGAAATGAACGCCGGGCTTGCGTGGATACGGATCGAGGCCGAGCACCATGAACTCGACGGCCACGGCGCCGAGATCGATCCTGTCATCGACGATCGGGTCCGGTGGGTCCTCCTGGTCGTCGTTGCCGCCGAAGGGCACCGGGGCCAGGAGCTCCGTCTCGCCGCGCCCGCCGCGGCTGCGGGGCTCGACCATCGGCTCGTGGACCGGCGCGTAGCTCAGCTCGACCTCCTGCTCGACGCGGCCCTCGAACGGCTCCAGCGTGACCACGCAGACCTGGGTCACGGTCGCCGTCACGCGGCCGCCGAGTTCGATTCGGCCACCGGCGCGCGGCACAAGCCGAAAGGTCGCGTGCAACGCGGCGACGCCGGGCAGGTCGACGGCCTGCGCCACCGTCGTGCACTGCTCCGGGCTGGCGTTCAATTCGACCTGTCGCGGCTCGCCCTTGAGGGCGCGGATGTCGAACAGGTGAACGAAGGGGCCGCGCGGCTCGCGGGGATGGCGCGGCGCTCTCACCGGCTTCATGGCTGGTGCTCCTCGAGAAAGGTGGCGGCGTCGGGAAAGCGCATCGTGGCATCGAGGAAAGCCTGCAGCGGAGTCATCGCCAGCAGGTCCACCGCCGCCTCGACGTAGGCCGCCAACGGTCTCGAACCTCGCTTGCCGGCGTAGACGTTGCGCGACAGCGCCGCCTCGAGCGCGGGGCGGCCCTCGCGCAGTGCGGTTTCGTAGGCGCTGCTGCGGCCGCCGAACGCCTCCGCCATGGTCTTCATGCGCTTGGGCACGACGGTATCGCCGACACCCATCTCGCGCAGCGTGCGATCGAAGTGCTTGAAGGTCGTGTCGACGAGATGCTGGGACACCTCGGGGCCCGGCTTCTCGCAGGCCTGAAGGCGGCGTAGCACCAGCAGCACATGGAGTGCCAAACTCTCGAAGCGCCCCTCGAACGTGTCGGGCACGCGCAAGTCCGAGTACAGTGAGGACTGGCGCGAGGCCTCCACCACGGCGAGGTACAGCCTGTCGACCAAGGCGTCGTTGGAGGCGCGCCGGAACAGCCCGAAGATCATGGAGCCGAGTCCCGCGGCGCTCTCGGCCGACGCGGCGGCGCCCGGCCATACCTTGCTTTCGTCACAAGCGGGGGTTAGGCATCGGCACCCTCGAAGGCAAGCGAAACTTGACGCGAGGCCAGCCTATCGTCAGCCGGAGAACCGGGCCTATGGTTTCCCACATTGCCGCTTCCGGCCGAAGGCGCCGCCGCGGCGAAGGGATCGCCCGCATTACCGCGCTCGCTTTGCTCGGCCTGCCGCTCGCCGGCTGTCTCGGCTACGACGGCGATATCCAGCATGGTTATCAGCTCGATCCCGCGGTGCTCAACGACGTGAAGCCCGGCCAGTCCGCCGAACAGGTGCTGGTGACGATGGGCTCGCCCTCGACAACCTCCACCGTCGGCGGCGACGCCTGGTATTACATCCAGCAGAAGACAGAGCGCTCGATCGCCTTCATGAAGCCGACGATCACCGATAGGCGGATCTTCGCGGTCTATTTCGACAAGGGCAAGAAGGTGCAGCGTGTCGCCGACTACAGTTTGCGCGACGGGCGGGTCGTCAACGTGTCCAGCGATGCGACGCCGACAATGGGCGCCGACAACAATTTCCTGAAGGGCCTGTTCTTCAACTTCAACCCGTTCGGCGGGCTGATGCAGAAGAGCTGATCGCTTTTCAGCCGCCGCAGCTCGCGCCACCCATCACGCAAAATCGCGCGCAATTGGGATGCGCCAGGGCCACCCGCCTCGGCGCTCGCGCGAGGGTTTGACCCAGGTCGAAGCGCGGATCGTAGGGGATCAGCGTGCAGGCGACGAGGTGGGGTGCCGCCGCGCCCTTGCGCTTCACCACCATGCGGCTCGTCGCGCACATGATCGCGCGCGGATCGATGCCGAGCAGGCTCCAGCAGGCTTCCGTGATCTCCGGCACGTCGCGCGCGGGATCCATCTCGGGAAACAGAGTCAAGGCTGCCGGATCTTCCGCGTCGAGCGCCACGCCGAGATCGGCGAAGAGCCGCGTGTACCCTGCGCGGGCCGCGGTCCCGTTTTCGCCGGGGAGGTGGCGCCCGGCGACGGATACTCGCACGCCATGGTGCGCGAGCCACGTCAACCCGTCGCAGGCGATGTCCCAGCTGCCGGCGCCACGCTCGGCCTCGTGGACCGTGCCGGTGTGATGATCCAGGCTGACGCGCAACTCGAGCCGCCCGCCGTGGTGTCGCACCAGATCCAGCAACTCGGTTTCATGACGCCGCATCGGCCGCATGGCATTGGTGAGCACCAATACCTGATGCCCGCGCCTGAGCGCGTCGGCGACCATCGCCGGCAGGTCGCGATTGAGGAAAGGCTCGCCGCCGGTGAAGCCGATCGTGCGCGTGGGCAGGCCGAGCGCGGCAACCTCGTCAAGCCACTTCGCGACCTCGGCGGCGGAAAGATACACCAGCGCGTCGTTGCGCGGGGTGCTCTCGATGTAGCAGTTGGCGCAGGCGAGATTGCACAGCGTGCCGGTGTTGAACCAGAGCGTCTCCAGCCCCAATAGGTCGACGTGGGCGCGAGGCGCACCGGTGGCCGTGACCGCGAGGTCGCTGAACTTCTCCGCCGGCAGAGGCGGAGCCTCGGGCGAGACGAAAGGTGACGCGGCGCGGTTCGAGGCTGGGGCAGGCGCGGGCATGAACCGTCCTACCACGTCGTGAGGCGTCGCCGCAGGGCGAGCGCCTTGGCCAGCGCGCGGGCCGGCGGCGAGAAGATGCGCTCCTCGTAGGCCGAGAAGGCGACCGCCTTGGCGATCTCGCCGCGGGTCGGGTAGGGCAGGGTGACGCTCGACAGGCTCCACAGGCTCGGCCTGGTGCGCCGAAGAGCAAACAGCCACGGCGCCAGCAGCTCGCCGGCACAGCGGCCGACGATCGCCACGCCGACGAGCCGCCCGTCGCGGCGGATCGCCTTGCAGAAGCCGGAGGCGTCGCCTTCGGCGACGGCGCGGTCGTTGTCGGCGAAAGGCTGGCGCAGCACCTCGACCTTGCCGCCGGCCTCGCGCGCCTGTACTTCCGTCTGGCCGGCCTCGGCCAGCTGGGGCTGGGTGGAGGTGACGCGCGGCAGCGCGGGATAGTCGGCCGGTGGCGGCCGGCCGCAGCCCAGCGCCGTGACGAGCCGC
>CAXTQM010000053.1:0-5986 GCA_964246205.1 uncultured Beijerinckiaceae bacterium
TCGTAAGCCTTGCAGCTCAAAAGCACGAGGTCGTAGGGCGCCTCGACGCGCTCAATGGCGTGCACAGCGAGGCGCGCGTCGCCGAGCGGGCTCTCGATGCGCAGGCCGTCGGCGCGCAGCCGCGCGGCGCGCGCGGGCCGCACCAGGAAGGCGACATCGGCGCCGGCCTCGACCAGGCGACCGCCGAAATAGCCGCCTATGCCGCCGGCGCCGAGGGTCAGGATGCGCACGGAAGTCCCTCTTCGAAGATGTCGCGGAAGCGTTCGCGCAGCACGGCCTTCTGCACCTTGCCCATGCTGTTGCGCGGCAGCTCGTCCACGGCGATCACGCGCTTGGGCAGCTTGTAGCGGGCAAGCCTGCCGCCGAGCGCGTCGCGCAGGGCGGCCTCGTCCGGCACCAATCCGTCCGCCGGAACGATGACGGCCACGACGCCTTCGCCGAGGTCGCGATGCGGCGCGCCGATGACGGCGCTCTCCACGATGCCCTCGAGACCGTCGAGCACGAGCTCGACCTCCTTGGGGTAGACGTTGAAGCCGCCACTGATCACGAGATCCTTGCCGCGCCCCGATATGTGCAGGTAGCCCTGCGCATCGATGGTGCCGAGGTCGCCGGTGACGAAGAAGCCGTCAGGGCGGAACTCCTGGGCGGTCTTTTCGGGGTCACGCCAATAGCCTGGGAAGACGTTAGGTCCGCGAACCTCGATCGAGCCGACCTCGCCTGCTGCCATCTCGGCACCTTCGGAGTTGACGACGCGAATATTGACGCTTGGCAGCGGCAAGCCGACCGAGCCGGGCCGTCGCTCGCCCTCGTAGGGGTTCGACGTGTTCATGCCAGTCTCGGTCATGCCGTAGCGCTCAAGGATGGCGTAGCCGGTGCGGGCGGCGAAGCGGTGGTGAGTCTCGAGGAGCAGCGGCGCCGAGCCGGAGATGAACAGGCGCACGTCGGCCGCGGCCTCGCGAGTCAGCCCCTGGTGCCCGAGGAGGCGGGTGTAGAATGTCGGCACGCCCATCATCGCGGTCGCCCGCGGCAAGGCGGCGAGCACCTCATCGGGCTCAAACCGCGGCAGGAACAGCATCGACGCGCCGGCGGCCAGCACGGTGTTGCAGGCGGTGAACAGCCCATGCGTATGATAGATCGGCAGGGCGTGCAGCAGCCGGTCGGCTTCGGTGAAGCGCCAGATCGCGACCAGCGCCTCGGCATTGGAGACGAGGTTGCCATGGGTGATCATCGCACCCTTCGAGCGGCCGGTCGTGCCAGAGGTATAGAGGATCGCGGCGAGGTCGGCGGCGTCGCGCGTCACCGGCTCGACCGGTGCGGCGGCATCGGCCGCTTCCGCGAAGCTGCCGCGACCGTCGGCGCCGAGGGTGAGCACCGGCACGCCGAGATCGCCGATCTCGCCGGCCTCGGCCGGGTCGCAGACAATCAGAGCCGGTTGGGCGTCGCCGAGGAAGAAGGCCAGCTCCGGCAACGCATAGCCCGTGTTCAGCGGCAGAAAGGCGGCGCCCGCCGCGACGACGCCGAGGTAGAGCATCAGCCCTTCCGGCGATTTGGCGATCCGCGCCGCGACGCGGTCGCCGGGCCGCACGCCCGATGCCACCAGCGCCCCCGCGATGCGGGCGACGCGCTCGCGCAGGGTACCGTAGCTCCAGGCCAAATCACCGTTCGGCCCGAGGAGGAAAGGCGCGCTCGCTCGGCCTGGAGAGACGATGCGATCGAAGAGGTGGTTGCCCATGCTTGGGCGAACCTCAGGCCACCTCGGTCTTGCGCGGCGGCCCCATCAGCGCCGGCTGGAACAGGATGGCGGCCGCCAAAGTGCACACCAGCGACAGCGCCATCAGCTTGCCCATCGACGACGTGCCGGGATGCTTCGACGCCCACAGGCTGCCGAAGGCGGTGGCCGTGGTGAGCGCGCTCCAGAATACCGCCCGCGTGAGGCTCGACTGCAGCAGCTTCTTCGTCCCGGCGCGCCACGCCAGCACGAAATATATCTTGAAAGCGACGCCGAGCCCGAGCAGCAGCGGCAGCGCGATGATGTTGGCGAAGTTCAACGGCATGTCGATCAGAACCGTGATTTCCAGCGTCACCACGGCCGCGAGCAGCAGCGGAACCAGCGTCAGCAGCACGTCGCCGACGCGCTTCAGCACCAACAGGAGGATCACGAAGATCGAGGCGATGGCGATGGCGCCGGCCTCGATGAACGCCTGCTTGACGGTGGCGCCGGCCGACTGGATCGCGACGGGCTGGCCGGTGGCGTGTGGCGCGATCGACTTCACCTGCTCGGCGAACTTGACCATGTTGTCGTTGTTGTTGGGATCGCCCGCAGGCGCCACCTCGACGCGGGCCTTGCCGTCGACCGGGCTGATGTAGAGGCTCTTGAGGTAGGGCGGGATCGTGTCGACCGTGACCCTCTGAGCGTCGAGCGTGTCGCGCAGCGACTGGATCGTGATCTTCAGCGGCGGTACCAGCGCTGCGGTGGCACGGGCACGCACGGCCGACTTGGCATCGGCGAGCTCGTTCGCCAGCTTGGCGAAACGGCGCGCTGCGTCGGCGCCCTTGCCGGTCTTCCCCTGGGCGGTGGCGGCGAAAGCCGACGCCGAGCGGCGGATCGACTGCACACTCTCATCGTCGGCCGGCGGGTCGAGCGCGCGGCTTGGATCGAGCGCCGGCCCTAGGCTGCGCTTGGCCTGGGCGATGATCTGCAGCTTCTCGTCCTGGTCGCTGGGCACAAGGTTGCTCAGTGTCGTCACGCGGGCGACGTCGGACAGCTTGCGCATCTTCTCGGCGACGAAATCGGCCGAAGTGATATTGGGCTCGAGGACGCTGATCACCTGCGTGTCGGTATCGGGATCCTTCATCAGGCTCTTCAGCGTCTCGATCGCCTCGGTTTTTTGATCGTCGAGGTTGAGCGGGTTGAAGTCGAAATGCAGGTTGCGCAGCAGCGGCATGCCGGCGATGGCCACCGCCAGGGTGCCGATGACGATGACGTAGCGGTGGCGCTCGATGAAGTCGTCGACCGGGCCCAGGAACCTGTAGCCGGCCGGCTCGCGCTCGGGCGCCGGCTTGATCACGGTGAGCAGCGCCGGCAGCAGCGTGATCGAGGCGGTGAAGGCGATGATCATGCCGGTGCCGGCGATCTCGCCGAGTTCCGACACGCCGCGATAGGCCGTCGGCAGAAAGGCGTAGAAGCCCGCCGTGGTCGCCGCGGCGGCGAGCGCCAAAGGTCGTCCGACCTTGGCCGCGCCCATCCGCAGCGCGTCCTGGAACGCCGGATGATCAAAGCGCTCGGCCTTGTAGCGCACGGAGAACTGGATGCCGAAATCAACGCCGATGCCCACGAAAAGCACGGCGAAAGCGATGGAGATGAGGTTCAGGGCCCCGACCATGGCAAGACCGGCGGCGAAGGTTATGGCGAGACCGGCAATCACCGTGGCGAACACCACGACGACGATCTTTACCGACTTCAGCGCCGAATAGATGATCAGCAGCACCACGACCGCCGTGATAGCGCCGTTGAGGCCGAAACCGTCGGCCACGGTGGCAAACTCGCTGTCGGAGATCGGCACCTGGCCGGTGATGCGGACGTCGGCGCCGGCCGCCTTGGAGAGATGCAAGTCTTCGATCGCCTTGCGGACGAAGGCGATTGGCTTCTCGCCCGGCTCGAGCGCCTTAAAGTCGAGGACCGGAGTGATCTGGATGAACTTGCGCAGCTGACGCGGCTGCGGCTTCTCGCCCTGCGAGAACAGGTTCTGCCAGGAGAAGAACGCCGGCTTGTCGGCAAGCGCATTCTGCAGCGCGTCGTCGAACTGCGCGATCGGCTTCTCGTACTGGTCGAAGGTGCCCTTGCCCGAAGCCACGCCCTTGGTGACGAACTGCATCGCATCGAAGATGCCGCGCAGCGACTGGTCGGAGGACAGGATCGAGAGCACCGGCTGCGCCTGGGCCAGCCCGCCCATCGCCTTCTTCACCTGGTCGACATCGGTGAAGAGCAGACCCTCCTTGGCGAAAAACGGACCGCCGTCGGGCTCGACGACTGATTTGAAGAGGTCGGAATGGCCCTGCAGCCTGGCGTCGAGCGCGTCGACTGCCTCCTGGGTCCGCTCGGGCGTGACTCCGTCGACCACGACGATGATCTGGTTGTCCTGATCGGGAAAGGCCTTGTTGAAGGCGATCTCGTCCTGGCGCCAGGGCACGGAGGCGGAGATGAAATCGTCGGTGCTGGTGTTGATTTCCAGTTTCGCGATCGCGTACCAGCCGCAGAACGCCGTCAGGAGGACTCCAAAGGCGATGACCAGGTAGCTGAACCGGGAACTGGCCATCACCACGGCGACGACGCCCCTGGTGATCGGCCCGTGACTCACGTGCACGGAGGCGGGCTCTTGCGAAGTCGTCATGCTTGCGTGCACCGTGCATCCTGGGCCGCGGCGGTGTTTGCCGGACCGAGCGGTCAGACGCAAACGATGTGGCCTGGATGCGGCAGCCCCTGGCCCAATAGGGCCGAAACCGTGCTCGGCCTTGTATTTCGCCGGTGTCAATGTCATCCCTTCGACAGCCCGGCAAGCGAAAAGAGGCAGGGGCCTCGGGCAGTGTCGAAGGGGAAACCCGCGCTGGGGCGCGCCCGGAACGCTGTGCGACCCGATGTCGACTGAGACGAGCGCGGAGGCCGGCCGCGATTGAACCTCGAGGGACGATTTTGGGTATTCCGCTTCTACAGATGGCGAGCGTCGGGTCCTACGTCGCCCGCAAGGAGTTTTCCGGCAACAAGCGCTACCCTCTTGTGCTGATGCTGGAGCCGCTGTTTCGCTGCAACCTTGCGTGCGCCGGCTGCGGCAAGATCGACTATCCCGACAAGATCCTGAACGAGCGTCTCCCGCTCGCCGATGCCCTCCACGCCATGGACGAGTGCGGCGCGCCGGTGGTCGTGATCGCCGGCGGCGAGCCGCTTCTCCACAAGGAGCTGCCGCAGATGGTCGAGGGCGCCATCGCCAAGAAGAAGTGGGTGACGGTCTGCACCAACGCACTGCTGCTGGAGAAGCACCTTCATAAGTACAAGCCCAACAAGTACTTCAACTGGTCGGTCCATCTCGATGGCGACAAGGCGATGCACGACAAGTCCGTGTGCCAGAAGGGCGTCTACGATAAGGCGCTGTCGGCGCTGAAGAAGGCCAAGGAGGCCGGCTTCCGGGTCACCATCAACTGCACTCTCTTCAATGACGCGGATCCCGAGAACGTCGCGAGATTCCTCGACGAGGCCAAGACCTGGGGCATCGAGGGCGTGACGGTGGCGCCGGGCTATGCTTACGAGCGGGCGCCCGACCAGCAGCACTTCCTCAATCGCACGAAGACCAAGGAGTTGTTTCGCTCGATCCTGGCCAAGGGCAAGGGCGGCAGGGCTTGGCCGTTCTACCAGTCGATCCTCTATATGGACTTCCTCGCCGGCAACCAGAAATACAACTGCACGCCCTGGGGCAACCCGACATTGACGGTCTTCGGTTGGCAGAAGCCGTGCTACCTCCTCGGCGAAGGCTACGTGAAGACCTTCAAGGAGCTGATGGAAGGCACCGACTGGGACAAGTACGGCACCGGCAACTACGAGAAGTGCGCGGACTGCATGGTCCATTGCGGCTTCGAGGCCTCGGCGGTCACCGACTCGTTCCGCAAGCCTTGGAAGCTGCTCGGCCTTGCGGCCAAGGGCATTCGCACTCACGGCCCGATGGCGCCCGAGATCTCGCTGGCCAAGCAGCGCCCGGCCGAATTCATGTTCTCCCGCCACGTGCAGAAGCGTCTAGGCGAGATCGAGGAGCGCGAATCCCGGCCCGAGGTGATGACGGCCGCGGAGTAACGTAGCAAACGCCAGGCGGGCGTCGAGCCCTGTACGGATTAGCCCGGGCAATTGCGCGGGCTTTTTCGCGAGAGACGCCAGGATGGCCGGCAGGTCTACGCGGCCATCGGCGCGCATGCCGACGGCCGCTGCGTGCGGCAATGTCCG
>CAXTQM010000053.1:5996-10619 GCA_964246205.1 uncultured Beijerinckiaceae bacterium
GAACTCGAAGGCGGTCCGGCCGGCCGGATCGGTCACGGCGCGCAGGGCGGCGAACGGCACGCCGGCGCGTTCCGCCGCGCGCGCTGCGATGTGCGATTCCATGTCGACGGTCGCGGCTCCGGTGGCGGCGCGCAATGTCGCCTTGCCCGCGACATCGGCGAGCGGTTCGTCGACGGCAGCGAAGAGCACGGCGGGCGCGCCGAGCTGCGAGGTCAAGCGCTTCACCCAGCCTGCCTCGGCGGAATAGCGACGGCCGCCTGCTATGACACCGTGCGCCACCCTGAGATCGCCGGGCCTGAGCGAGGGATCGAGCCCGCCTGCGACGCCGAAGCTGACGATACCCGAGGCTTGCGGTGCCAGCCGGGCAAGGTCGGCGGCGAGGCGGTCCTGATCGCCGCCGCCGCAGACCACCGTGACGCCCTGCCCCGCCGCGATGTCGGCCTCGGCTTTCATTCCGCAGACGACGAGGATCACATCCCGACCAAGACCTGGCGGTGATTGCTCTGCTTCAGGTTGCGATAGCGCGCCAGCGCCCACAGCGGGAAGAACTTCGCGTAGCCGTGGTAGCGCAGATAGAACACCTTCGGGAAGCCGGTGGCGGTGAAGCGCGTCTCGCCCCAGAAGCCGTCGCTGCCCTGCGTCTGGGTCAGATAGCGGATGCCGCGCTCCACCGAGACATCCTCGATCTCCCCGACAGCCATCAGCGCGATCAGCGCCCATGCCGTCTGCGAAGCGGTCGATTCGGCCTGCTGATAGCCGTTGTACTCGCGCTCGTAGGTCTCGGCGCCCTCGCCCCAGCCGCCGTCAGGGTTCTGATTGATGCGCAGGAAATGGATCGCGCGCTGCATGGCGGCGCTCTCGCGGTCCACTTTGGCGACGTTGAAGGCGCTTAGGACCGACCAGGTGCCGTAAATGTAGTTCATGCCCCAGCGACCGAACCAGCTGCCGTCCTTCTCCTGCGTCTCGACGAGGTAGTCGACCGCCCGCTTCATTGCCGGCGAGGTGTCCCGCGTCTCGCCGAGTTGCGCCAGCATCGAGATGCATCGTGCCGTCACGTCGGCCGTCGGCGGGTCGAGCAGCGCTCCGTGGTCGGCGAAGGGAATGTTGTTCAGGTACTCGTGGTCATTGTCGGCGTCGAAGGCGCCCCACGCACCATTACGGCTCTGCAGCCCCTCGACCCACTCGCGGCCGCGCGCCATCGCATGGGTGTAACGATCGGGGATGGCCGAGCGCGCGTGCAGCTGCGCGCGATCCATCGCCATCACCACCACGGCGGTATCGTCGAGGTCGGGGTAATACGCGTTGTTGTACTGGAAGGCCCAGCCGCCGGGCCGCACGTCGGGCTTCTGCGCCGCCCAATCGCCTTTCAGATCGAGCACCTGACGCGGCTTCAGCCAGTCGAGCGCCTCCTTGACGCTCTCGGCGTTGCGGTCGTGGCCTGCCTCCATCAGCGCGTGGGCGGCGAGCGCCGTGTCCCACACGGGCGAAACGCAGGGCTGCATGTAGGCGTAATCGTCGTATTCGACGATCAGCCGGTCGATCGCCTCGACGGCCTGTTTCAGGCGCGGATCATTTTCGCCGTCGCCGATGACGGCATACATCATCGCGGAATAGGCCATCGCGGGGTAGATCGCGCCGAGCCCGTCGACGCCGTTGAGGCGCTCGGTGGTGTAGGCCTCGGCCTTGGCCATGGCACGGCGACGCGGACCCGCCGGCATGTACGGTTCGGCGAGGCGCAGCACCGTGTCGACGGCGTTGAACACCATCGTCCAGGCAGCGGACTGGCCGATGCCGCCGGGCCAGCGGCGCACCTTGTCGGCCGGCACTACGAATATCTCGGGCACGTGGACGTCGCGCGGGTTTGCGGCGCGCGGCTTGACGGCGTTGACCACCATCATCGGGGCCAAGACGGCGCGCGCCCAATAGCTCACCTTGTCGAGGTGGAATGGAAACCAGCGCGGCAGGTGCATGATCTCGACCGGCATCACCGGAACAGCCGACCACGGCACCTCGCCAAAGAGCGCGAGGAGCGCGCGGGTGAAGACGTTGGAATGCGCCGCACCACCATGTTTGAGGATGGTTTCGCGAGCCCGCAACATGTGCGGAGCCTGCGGATCGTCGCCCAGCATCTTCAGCGCGAAATAGGCCTTCACCGAAGACGACATGTTGAAGCCGCCACCCTCGAACAAAGGCCAGCCGCCGCGCGCCTTCTGGCGGTCGCGGATGTAGCGCGCGAACTTCTGCTCGAGTTGCCGCTCCATCGGCAGACCGCGGAACGCCATGAAAAGAATATATTCGCAGGGGATGGATACATCGGCCTCGAGTTCGAAGACGAAATGTCCGTCCGGACGCTGGGTGCGCAGTAGGGCCTCTTCTGCGGTCTCGATCGCGCGATCCAGCCCGTCGAGCACCTGCGGCGGCGGCGCGTCCAGGCGCGTGGCGGTCAACAGCACTATTCGTTCCTCGTGGATGCGGTCCGAAAATCAGGTCGGGACGAAATTTCGCAGATTTTTCCGACACACACCTAGTCAAAAATAAGCATTATCCCTCCTTCAGGCGGGACGATGCTGTCCTGCAGCAAAAGCTAAGCCCTACGAGGTGTGTCAGTCCAGGGCAGCGGCGGCGCTGCCGCCGGAGCGAATCGAACCTTCGATGGTCGCCGGCAGCCCAGTGTCGGTCCAATCGCCGGCGAGGACGAGGTTGCCGAGCGCCGTGCGCGTCTTTGGCCGACGCGCATCCTCGTCCGGCGTCGCCGCGAAGGTCGCCCGCTTTTCGCGAATGATCTGCCAGGACGGCAGCGGGTCGCCTAGTCCGGTGGCGCGCTGCACGTCCGACCACAGCGTTTGGGCCAGCGCCTCCCGCGGCACATCGAGCAGGCGGTCGGCGCCGCTGATGGTGATCGAGATCCGATCGGGAAAGGCAAAGATCCATTCCACCGTGGCGTGAACCAGGCCGAGGATCGGCGGAAGCGAGGGCGGCGGCACCGTCCTGAAATGTGCGTTGACGATGGAACGGTAGCTCTCGGGCACCGACAGGCCCGGTAGCAGGCTCGCGGCGGCGGCCGCCGGCACGGCGACGACCACCGCGTCGGCGGCGCCCAGCGCGATGCTCTCTTCGGTGAAGTGCAGGGCAGTCACCCGATCACCAGATCGGTCCAACGCGCGAAGAGGCCGATCGAGCCGCACCTGCGCACCGTGCGCCTCAAGCCAGCGCAGCGCGGGATCGACGAAGGCGGCAGCGAGCCCCTCGGCGGCGATCAGCGGGCGGCACGCAGCGCCGCCCTTGGCCAGCGTCTCGCGAATAATGGCGCCGGCCAGCGCCGCCGAGCTCTCCGGCGGATCGGTGTTGAGCGCGGCGAGCAGCAGCGGCTGCCACAACCGCTCGTAAAGCCGACCCTCGCAGGCCATCAGCTCGCCGATCGTCTGGCTCTTCTTCGCGCGCAGGAGCTTGCCCAGGGCGAAATAATCCGTGGCCCTGGTGCCGGGCACGCGGCGCGACTTGGAGAACACCCACCACGGCAGCGCGCCGGCGTTGGGCCGCACCGTCCAGCGCTCTCCCGAGGCCAGGTCGACGAACGGGAAGTCGGCGCCCGGCGGCCCCTTCATCGTGTCGGCGCCGCCGATCGTGCGGAGGAACGCCAGCGCAGATTTGTTGCCGGACAGCAGAAGGTGGTTGCCGTTGTCGATCATCATGTCGAGACCGGCATCGTAGTACGAGCGGCAGCGGCCGCCGGCTTGGCGCGAGCCCTCGTGGACGATCACCCGCCGTCCGCGCTGCACCAGCGCCACGGCAGCGGCGAGCCCGGCCATGCCGGCGCCGATCACATGGACCGTGCCGCCGTCGCCCTGTCGGTCCCTGGTCAAGCTCACACCAATCCGTGGCGCAGCAGCGAGAGGATAAAACGTGCCTTGGAGACCTTCACCTTGGCGCGCGGCGGCGCGAAACCGCGCACGACGGTCTTGAACAGGATTTCGCTATAGGCCTCCGCCATGATCCGCGGCGCCCGCACCGTATGGCGCGGGCAGCGCGCCATGATCGCCTTGGCCTGGGCAAAATGGGCGTGGGCCTCGGCGATCACCGGCCTGACGGCATCGCCGAGGCGCGGATCGGCGGCGACGGCACGCGGCGCGGTCATGGTGATGCCGACGTCCTGCAGCGCCTCGGCCGGTAGGTAGAGCCGGCCGATGCCGGCGTCCTCGTCGATGTCGCGCAAGATATTGGTCAGTTGCAGGGCCTTGCCGAGATGATCGGCGAGCGCGTCGCGCTCAGCCTCCGGTGTGCCGAAGATGCGCACGGAAAGACGGCCGACGGCACTCGCCACGCGGTCGCAGTACAGCACCAGCGTGGCCCAGTCCGGCGCGCGGATGTCGGTGGCGCAATCCATGGCCATGCCGTCGATCACGGCGTGAAAGTCTTCGCGGCGCAGGTCGAAGTCGTCGATCGCGGTCTGTAGACGGGCGAGATCGTCGCGCGGCAGCGTTCCGGCGTAGAGCGCGTCGATGTCGGAACGCCAGCGTTCCAGCGCCGCCTGCCGCTCGGGCCGCGGGCCGCCCTCGTCGGCGATGTCGTCGACGTGGCGGCAGAAGGCATAGACCTCGTACATCGCCTGCCGCTGCGCCGGCG
>CAXTQM010000054.1:0-2734 GCA_964246205.1 uncultured Beijerinckiaceae bacterium
GGCCCGCCGGGCGCGAGGCGGCGCCGGTGCCGCCGCTCCGTCGATTGGTTCGGCCTTGGGGTCGCCGCTTACAGCACGCATGTCGCTCGCACGTCGGGGTACGCTCGCCCGATCGAAGCTGCCGATTGCGGCATCACGCGGGCCTGGCGGGTCATCGGCGCGACTTGCCGGACGGGTGTGGCGCGCGGCGCACAGGCGCCACGCCAGGCGCGTGCGTGCACCGCAGCCGAAAGCGGCAGGCGCCCGCGAGTTGCCCCCCGCCCCGTTTTTTGCCATCCCATCGGCTTTTCGGATAGTTCTCACGCCCATGGACGATCCCGGGATCGATGTCGCCATCTGCCTCGATGCCCGCATGCGCCATGCCGCCTTCGCGTTGCTGGCCTCGATCAAGGCGCACGCGTCGGCGCGCAGGCCGGTGCGCGTCCATGTCGTGATCGACGTCGCGATGCAGGACTTCGCCGATCTCGCGCGCGCGATGAACGACGGCGCCTTCGAGATCGTCGTGCTGGTCTGCGCTAACCCCTATGCCGATCGGCCGGTGCGGGACTATCTCACCGCCGCGCTCTACCTGCGTTTCCAGCTGCCGACGCTGCTCCCCGACGTCGACCGCATCCTCTATCTCGACGTCGACATCGTCGTGGACCGCGGCCTCGAGGCGCTGTTCGACACCGACCTCCGCGGCCATGCGGTGGCGGCGGTGCCCGACTGGGCGATGCTCGTCGGCAGCAGGACCTGGCCGACCTTCCGCATCCCCTACGGAGGGCGGCGCCTGACCTTCGACACCTACGCGCTGGAGGTCCTCGACCTCGATTGCGCGGCCGGGCCGGTCTACTTCAACACCGGCGTGCTCGTGATCGATCTTGCCGCCTGGCGGCGCGACGACCTGGTCGCCCGCACCCTGGCCCTGCTCGACGCCAGATGCGGGCTCTACTTTACCGACCAGGACGCGCTGAACGCCGTCCTGCGCGGCGCTTTCGTCGCGCTCGACATGCGCTGGAACGCGCATGCCGCCTGCATGCGCCCGGCCGCTCCCAGAGGCTGGTTCCCGACCCGCACCGGGCGGGACTGGTCGGTGATCGGCCGGGTCTGGCACGACGAGGCCTGGATCGTGCATTTCGCGGGACCCAACAAGCCGTGGGTGCCGGGGCACGCGGCGACGGCACGCGACGACCTGTGGTGGCGTTACGCGGCGCTCTCGCCGATGGGTGCCCGCATCTGCGAGGCCTATCGTGCCGAGGAAACGCCGAAGCAGCGCACGCGGAGCAAGCTGGCGGAAACGGCCGTCTCAGGCGTGGCGCCATAGGGCGCCGCTCCACAGCCTCAGGAACCCCGTGAGCCAGGGCCCGAGCGCCGCGCGCACGGTGCCGTCGTTCTCGACGAGCCGCCGCGCCAGGCGTGAACGACGCTGCCAGCGGGGCAGCGCCGGATCCGCATCCGGACCGTCGAAGCGGATCAGCAGGGCCACGAGGTTGAGGCGCAACCAGACGTTGGTGGCGAAACGATCGGCACGGCCGACGAAGTGGTCGAGGACCGCGAGCAGCGCGCGGTCGTTGTGGTCGTTGCGCTGGTTGGGTCGGTAGGGAAGCGTCCTGTTCAGCTGCGCCCGCTGCGAGAAGACGTTGGCGCCGTGGAGACGATAGGCGAAGACGGGCTCGTCGATCAGCGCGCTGCCGCAGAGCGCCCCGATACCGTGGGCGAAATACATGTCGGTGTTGGCCCGCAGGTCGGCGAGCGCGGGATTGTCGGCGAACATGCGCAGCGCGTCGCGGCGGTAGCAATTGCCCGATGTCGGCGACCAGACCCATTTGCGGTTGAGCGCCGGCACGAGATGGATGCGGCCCTCCAGCCGCGCCGCCGTCTCCCGGAAGACGGGATCGCCGCCGGGGACCCCCAGGAACGGGCGCAGCGCATCCGCCTTCCGCCCCCTGCCGGACCTGACGTAGCGGTTGAACTCCTCGCCCGTCGCCAGGACGACCTGCTCGTCGACGAACTGCAGCATGTCGCCGGAAGTGAAGCCGACGTGGATGCGTAGCGAGAGATGCGCGTAGACATGCGCCTCGACGCATCGCGGGAGCAGCAGGTCGTCGCCATCGACGAAGACGACATAGGCGCCGCGCGCCGCCGCGAGACCGTCGAGCGAAGCGGCGGTCTGGCCGCCGTTGGCGCGGCGGCGGATGACGGCGACGCCCGCATCGCCGGCTTCGATGGCGTCGAGCACGGCAGAGCTGTCGTCGGTGGACGCGTCGTCTACGACGATGCTTTCGATGTGGGGATAGGTTTGGGCTCGCACCGACTCCATCAGGGCCGGCAGATAGCGCGCGTAGTTGAAGTTCACCACGACGATGCTGACCAGCGGCAGCGGAAGATCTTTCGCTCCACCCGTCCACTCGGGAGCGGCGACCGAGACGGGTGGCTGGCTCAAGACACGTCTCCGGTGGGCGTCCGCGAACTCCCGCCTTCAAGCCCGAAGCGCCCGAAGATGCAACATCGGCCCCGGCAAACGCGGCAGGCGGTCCTCCGCGATGGCTGTCTCAAGTTGCCTTGAAGGTCCAAAACCCCTAGATCACGGGCGCGTCTCCGAAGACCCCAGAGCCGGACCTTCCGTCGATGGCGCCGATGCAGCAGTGAAGAGCATGAACCCGACCGACGACGCGGCGACGCAGGCGCCATCCAAGCGCGGCATCGCGATCATCGCCAACGACAAGATCATCGATTGGCTGCTGCCGTTTCTCGA
>CAXTQM010000054.1:2834-9464 GCA_964246205.1 uncultured Beijerinckiaceae bacterium
CAGCCGGGCAAGACCGAGTTCATCGTCTGCGGATCGTTGATGGACTACGTCTACAACAGCAAGTCGGAGAACTACGCCTTCCTGCGCAACGCGCCACGCTTCAACGACGGCTTCTTCATGACGTCGAACACGCTCCTGTCGATCGAAGACTTCCACGATGCGATGCGCGAAGACGAGGCCGTGTTCCACACGGTGCGCGAACGCGGCGGCTTGTACGCGCAGCCGCTGACGAACTTCGTCGTGCATCGCAAACAGCTGAAGATCGTGTCGTTTCACGAGCTGATCCCGAAGGCCTCGGCCGAAGCCTATCACAAGGCCGAAGGCGTGACGTTCGACGCCGAAGGGCTTCCCCTCGATCGGCACGGCGGGAACATCTACTTCGCGCACTGGCCCGGCGTGATCGGCATGCCGTCCTCGCGGGCCTTCGATCCGTCGTGGAAGAAATTCTCGCAGCTCGCCAAGGCGAGGGCGCGCGCGCTTATCTGAGGGCTTGCCGGCGCGCCGAAGTCTTGGGCGCGGCAGCGCGCAAGGTCTGGCAGAGCGACACGAAGGCCTCGTTCCAGCTCGGCGCCGCGATCGGGGAAGCCGCCGGACGTGTATCCAAGACCTCCCGCATGGCGTCGGTCAAGGAGTCGACGCTCTCGCTTTCGAAGTAGATCAAGTCATTCCCTCCGATCTCCTTGAAGACGTCGATATCGCTGCAGATCACAGGCAGCGAAAAGCCGGCGGCTTCGATGATGGGAATGCCGAAGCCTTCCGCCACCGAGGCTTGCACGTAGCAGTAGGTGTTGCGGTAGGCCTGATCGAGAAAGGCGTCGCTGGCGTGCGGCTGCCAGAACAGGTTGCTGCCCAGGCGCGGGTGTCTCTTGATCCGATCGGCGACTGCGATCGAGTGCCACCCGTAGCGGCCGATGATCATGAAGTTAAAGTCGTACCCGGCGTCCCAGAGCCGGTCCGCCGCATCGAGCGACAGGGCGTAGCCTTTCTTCGGCTCGATGGTCCCGACGCTGAGGAACAGCGGGTGCTCGTGATAGACGTCGTCGAACGTCCCGTCGTTCCGGGCCGGGTCTTTCGAGAAGTCCGCGCCGAGCGCGAACTTGTCGAATTGGGGCATCTGCTCCGCGGCGAGCGCCTTGGCGGCACAGGACTTGAGATCGTCGAGGCTCGATTGCGACACGCTGAGGCAGATGTCCGACTTCGCCAGCATGACCGGAATGGCCTTCAGGAAGCCGTTCGAAATGCTCGACGGAAGCAGGTTCGGGTAGATCGCCGGAATGACATCGTAGAAACAGGTCGCCGCCACCAGGCCCGCGGCCCGATGCTTGTCGATGAAGTCGACGTATTCATCTGATGGATACCAGAAGCAATCGATGATGAGCAGGATATCTCCTGGGGCAGGATCGATCTTGCGACCAAGGCCGCTTCCGCCGAACTCGTGCAGCTCACCGTCCTGTAGGACGACGACGATGGCGTCACCCGATCGCCGACATTCATGCGCGAACATCCTGCAGACGCGGGATATGCCCCCGACGGCCTCGCGTCGGAACGTGTTCGTCAGGTCGAAGAAGATCCTGCTGCCCGAAGCCGGCGAGCTTTCCACATCGGAGGACTGAAGGCTGGGTGGTCCGATCGTCTTGCCGCCTCGCTTTCGCAGTCGACCGATCAGTCGCTCGACGGTCCAGCACAGGTTCTGGATGTGGTTCATGCAATATTGCGCGCGAGGACTGGCAAGGAAACGTTGTACGTGCGGCCAGTCGCCAATGCCGCTCCCGTTTGCCCCACCTTGCAAAAAGAGGACATACTCATCGGCCATCAACCGCGTGAGATAGTCTTTACCAATACGTGTCGGCATCAGTAGATGCTCTGCGTCATCGCGTGCTTCCGTTTCCTGGACCGTGTCGAGACCGAATTCGACCACGCTCTAGCATTCACGCCTATCTGGTTCCAGCCGCGAATGGCCGTCGATGGCGCTGGAGGCCCACGGCGGGTGCCGGCCGAAGTGGAACGAACGCGAGCGGCTGCAGGGACGAGACAGGGATGAGACCTCGTCGTCTTGTGGCGTCCCGCACGGCATGGTAGCGCGACGCCTCAAATTTGGACGAACGAAGGGGCGCACGATGGCTGAGGGCAACGGCAGCGACGCAACGGCTCAGGTGGCTCCGGCGCAGAATGGGCCTTCGCTCAACGCCCTCGTTCAGTTCATCAAGGACTTCTCGTTCGAAAACCCCAACGCGCCGCGTTCGCTCGGGCCGCAGGAGAAGGCGCCCAACATCTCGATCAATGTCAACGTCAATGCCAAGCAGCTGGCGGAGACGGAGTTCGAGGTGAACATCATGCTCGAGGGATCGGCCGGCGAGGGCGCCAACACGCTTTTCAAGTTCGAGCTCGACTATGCCGGTATCTTCCGGCTGCTCAACATCCCCGAGGAGCAGAAACACCCCGTGGTCATGATCGAGTGCCCGCGCCTGCTGTTCCCCTTTGCCCGCCAGATCATCGCCGAGGCGGTGCGCGGCGGCGGCTTCCCGCCGCTGTACGTCGACCCCATCGACTTCGCCGCGCTGTACCAGGCGCGCATGGCGGAAGTCGCCAAGAGCGCCGGCGCCGCGGGCCAGCAACCCTCCTGAGCGCGCTCAGGATCGCAACGCTCGTCGCGATGAGCCTCGTCGCCGCGACCGCCGCTCACGGCGACGAGGCTTGCGTGCGTGCCCTGCGCCAACGCATCGACACCTGCGCGCAGGCCTGCTTGGCCCGTGCCAAAGCCGCCGTCGACCCCGAGATCCGGGATCGCATCAAGGGCTACGGCTGCACAAACAATTGCACCAAGCTCGAAATGTTCGCCGGGCACAGCTGCCCGTAGCGGCAACTCCCGATCCGCGACCGGCTCAGGTGCGCCCGTAGACGCCGAGATCCTGCGCGGGCGATGCCGGTCGGACTTTGGGCGGCTGGTACATCTGGCCATTCTTCATCTTGTAGGTTTCCTGGTTGGCGGTGTCGCCGCTACCCGATTTCGACGCGTCGGAGGCGTCCGCCGACGAGCCCGCCGCAGCCGAGGGCGACGGCGCCGCCGGTGTCGGCGACTGGGCGTTGGCGGCCACGGTCAGGGCAGCCAGTGCTGCCAGCGACACTACCATCCTCGACATCGAGATCTCCCTTTTCCCCGCAATGCCACGCCGCGGCGAGGGTTGCGCACCAATGGCCTTTCCGCCGGCCTCACGCCAGCGCGGTCTCCGCCGACAAGGCCGCTACGACGGCTGCTAACGCCTCGGCACCACTCCCGGCGGCCTTGAAGGCGGCGATCTGCCGGTCCGCCGAGGACCCGCGCTCCAGGATGTTGCGCGTGCGCTCGACCCATTCCGCGCAACCGAGTGCCGCGGCATCCTCCGCGCAGAGCGCGAGCGCCGCATCGAGCGCGTCGCGCACCGGCACGCGGGCACCCGTCGCCGCATCGACGAACCGCGCGGCGGTGCCGGCCTGCTGGGCCTGCCACACGTTCTCCGCGCAGACCGCATGCTCGAACGGACCGCTGCCGGCGTTGAGTTCGGGCCGACGGTGCACCGCGCGCAGCAGGCTGCGGTAGAGCGCGGCGATGGCCACGGCGTCCTCGACGCGGGTGCAGCTGTCGCAGATGCGCAGCTCCAGCGTCGGGTACTTCGTCGAGGGACGGATCAGCCACCACACGAAGCTGGCATCGGGCATGACACCGGAATCGACCAGCCGCGCGACGAAGCGCTCGTATTCGGCATCGTCGCGGAATAACTCGGGCAGGCCCATGCGCGGCCATTGCGAGTAGGCGGCGAGACGGAAGCCTTTCAGGCGCGTGTCTCGGCCCTGCCAGAACGGCGAACCGGTCGAAAGCGCGTAGAACAGCGGCAGGAACGGCAGCACGCGGTTCATCAGGTCGACGCGCCGCCCGGGATCGGGCACGGACACGTGGACGTGAAGGGCGCAGGCCATCGAGCGCGAGGCGATGATGCCGAAATCGCGATCGAGCTGCTGGTAGCGCTCCTTCTGCGTGGTGCTCTGCTCGCGTTCCTCGGCCAGCGGATGGCTGCCGGCGGCGAAGACCTGCAAACCACTCTCGGCGGCGATGACGGAGAGCTCGCGGCGCAGGCCGGCGAGGATGTCGTGCGCGGCGTCGTGGCTCGTGCCCGGCTGGCTCTGCACCTCGATCTGGCCCTTCAGCACCTCGTGCGAGGCCAGCTCGACCCGCGCCGCCGCGACCTCGTGAAAGCGATCGGCAGCCGACTCGTCGGGCGCGCGGCCGCTCGCGCCGTCGGCGAGGAAAAATTCCTCCTCGATCCCGAAGCTCCATTCCTCGGTCATGGGCGCATCCTCCGGGCAGGGCCATGCAAGACGCGTCCCGGCCGCGGGGACCCGTCGAGCGCCGCCGCGTCACCGTCGCGCTGGTTTGGGCGCGGCTTTCGTGACATGCGGCGCGTCCGCTCCGCAACGAGACCGCTGGTGCCCGAAGGCCATTCCATCCACCGTCAGGCGCTCGACCAGACGCCGATGCTGAAGCGCAAGGTGCTGCAGGTGTCGTCGCCGCAGGGGCGCTTCATGGAGGGCGCGGCGCTGCTCGACGGGCGCCGCTGCATGAGCGTCGAGGCCTGCGGCAAGCACCTGTTCTACCGCTTCGCCGGCGGCGACACGCTGCACGTCCACCTCGGCCTGTTCGGCAAATTCCGCTCCTCGAAGCTGCCGGCGCCGGAGCCGCGCGGGCTGGTTCGGGTGCGCCTCGAAAGCCCGACGCATTGCGTCGACTGCAACGGGCCGAACCAGTGCGAGGTGCTCGACAAGGCCGAGGTCGAGGTGCTGCTCGGCCGCATCGGCCCCGACGTGCTGCGCGACGATGCCGACCCCGACCGCGCCTGGGCCAAGATCGCCAGGAGCCGCGCGCCGATCGGCCAGCTGGTGATGGACCAGGCGGTCATGAGCGGGCTCGGCAACATCTACCGCACCGAGATCCTGTGGCGACAGCGCATCCACCCGCTGACGCCGGGCAAGAGCCTGTCACGCGAGCAGTTCGACGCGTTCTGGGCAGACTCCGCCGCCTTGCTACGCATCGGCGTCGCCGAGCGGGCGATCATCACCGTCGAGGGGGCGGAGCACGGCGCCAAGCGCGGCAAGGGCCGCTACGGCGCGCGCACCAACATCTTCAAGAAGAAGACGTGTCCGATTTGCGGCGAAGCGATCCGGCAATTCACGCTGGCCACGCGCAAGGTGTTCTGCTGCGACACCTGCCAGGTAAAGGTCGGCTAGACGGGCGAGAGCCGCCCACCCTCGTCTCAGTAGAACGAGCCGTAGAGGTCGCGCGGCGTCGGAGAATAGCCGTAGGCCGGAGCCGGCTGCGCCGGAGCGGGCGCTTCGTAGCTGTAGAAGTCGTCCGCGCCTCCGGCATCGGGCCGCACGCGGCGCTGCGGGCGCTCGGCCACGGTCGTTGGCACAGCGTCGGGGTCGCCGCCGGTGATCGTGATCTCGGCTCCCTCGGCTTTGACCAGATCCCAGAGAACCGCGGATTTGGCGACGGGGAGGCGGACGCAACCGTGCGACGCCGGGTGACCCCAATTCGACTTGTAGGCGCCGTGGATGGCGAAACCCGGCTTGAAGAAGATGGCGTTGGGCATGGGCGCGCCGTCGTACTCGTCGGACTTGTGGTCCTTGTCGGTCCACAGCACGCCGTAGCTGCCGGCCGGCGTGTCGTAGCCGCTGGCGCCGCTCGACACTTTCCAGTCGTAAGTCTTGTCCTTGGCCTCGACGTGCATGGTCTGGCTGTCGAGGTCGACGAGGATCTTGACCTTGGCCTGCGCCAGCGAGGGGAAGCACGCCGCGAAGGCCGCGGCGACGGCGAGGCTGGCGGGTAGGCGCATGAAAAACATCCTCTTTGAACCTTCAACGTAGAAGCTGGCTCTGAGGTTCAATCGGCGGCGCGCGTGGCGAGGGTAGGGCAGCCGGGTCGCGACGACGACGATTGACTCGTGCCGACAGCCCCGTCCGCCGCGAGCAGCGCCAGCCCCGAGGCGACCGACTGGAAGGCGTCGCCCTGGTGCAGGCGCTCGGCCGGGAAACGGCGGGCGAAGAGCGCGCGCACCGCCGGCACGAACGAGCTGCCGCCGGTGAGGAACACCGCGTCGATCCCGCGCTCGTCGAGCCCTGCGCGGAAGAGCGCCTCGTCGACCGCCGCATCGATGGCGGCGAGGTCGCGCCTTATCCAGCCCTCGAACTCGGCCCGCGAGATCTCGGCCTCGACGGCGACGCCCCAGCCGGCGAAATGCAGCGTGGTGTGCTCGGCGCAGGACAGCGCGGCCTTGGCCTCGCCGACGGCGCGGTAGAGCGCCAGCCCCATGTCCATCTCGACGACCACGGCCAGAGCCTCCAGCTCGTCGCCGCGGGCGCTGGTCGCCGCCAGCTTGCGCAGGTCGGCGAGGATGGTGCCGGACTTCAGCCACGACAGCTGGTGCCATTGCGCGAAGGCGGCGTGAATGTAGGCCGGCACCGGCAGCTCCTTGTCGAGGGAGCGGAAGGTCGCGCCCTTGCCGAGCCGCGGCGCCACGGCGTGCTCGCCGATGCGGGTGTCGAACGTGTCGCCCGCGACGCCGCCCCCGGAATGCGCCAGCGGCTCGGCCGCCAGCC
>CAXTQM010000054.1:9474-10539 GCA_964246205.1 uncultured Beijerinckiaceae bacterium
CGGGGGGGGGGGGCTACGGGGGCGCCCGCTCCCCCCACCCGGCATGGCCCCCGGGGGGGGGCCGCCAGCCGTCCGTCGACATGGGAGAAGCGCAGCACGGAGAAATCGCTGGTGCCGCCGCCGAAATCGGCGACGAGCACGGTCTCGTCGCGCCGGAGGTCGCGGGCGTACCAGTACGCGGCGCCGAGCGGCTCGTAAGCCAACAGGGCGCCCGGCAGCCCGGCGGCGGCGTAGGCGGCGTTGAGCCGCTCCACCGCCAGCGTCTCGTCCGGCACGTGGCCGGCGAACACCACTGGACGGCCGGCGGCGACCGGCGCGTCGGGGCGTTCCTCGCCGAGCAGGTCGCCGAGGAAAATGGCGACCAGCTCCTCCACCGTGAAGCGCACCCCGAACAGCCGGGTTTCGGAGAAGGCGCGGCTGGCGAGATGCGTCTTCAGCGACTGGATGAAACGGCCTTCGCCGCTCGGCGCCTCGGCCCGCGCAAGCGCCTCTGGCCCGGCGGCGTGGGCCACGGTGCGGCCCTCGCGCCAGAACGCCAGCGCGGTGCGGAAGGTCGAAGTCGGGCCCGAGGAAGTGGGCCAGCTGCGGACCTCGACACTGCCGTCGCTGCGCGCCAGCGCCACCACGCTATTGGTCGTGCCGAAGTCGATGCCGACGCCGGTGATGGCGGCCATGGAACCTCTGCAGGTGGCGGGAGGGGCCGCCGCTATACGTGCTTCGATTGGCGACGACCAGGGCGCGACGGCCTACGCCCGCATCGTGTTGCCTCAGCGTCGCCCGGTTGCCGCAATTGCCTGCGACGGCTTGTGCGGTCGAGGGCACGGTGGTTGTCTTGCCCTAGCGTGAGGCTTTGCCATGGACGAAGGCGCCTTGAATCGTCGGTTCGCGAGGATCGCCCTGGCCGCGACGCTGTCGCTCGGCAGCGGCTGCCTGGCAGCGCAGGAGGTTCCAGAAGGCCAGAGCTGCGGCGGCCTGGTCTGCGACCTCGGCCTGTTCGGCCACAAGACCGCGCCGAAGCCAACGGCGGAACCCGTCGTCGGCGTGGCGGTGCCGCCTCCGCCGCAA
>CAXTQM010000055.1:0-4734 GCA_964246205.1 uncultured Beijerinckiaceae bacterium
TGCACAAGGCGCTGGCCCACCCCACCGCCGACGAGGCGTTCGCCGCCGAGCCGCTGACCGCCGAGGACGTGCAGGATTCCCGGCGCGACGCCGTCGCGCTCGCCGACCGCGCCTTCCGCCATCTCGAGGAGATCGGTCACTTTCACAGCAGCAACGCGCAGAAGCTGGCGCAGCGGCTTATGGAGCGCAAACGCGAGGTCTACGATCTTGTCGACAGCTGCGCGGTCGAGCCGATCGGCGCGATCAAGACGCGCATCCACGGCGATTATCACCTCGGCCAGGTGCTGGTGGTGAAGGACGATGTCGTCATCATCGACTTCGAAGGCGAGCCAGCGCGCACGCTCGAGGAGCGCCGCGCCAAGGGCACGCCGCTGCGCGACGTCGCCGGCATGCTGCGCTCGTTCGCCTACGCCGTCGCCACCGCGCGCCGGCGCATCGCCGAACGCCTGCCCGAGGTCAGCTCCCGCCTCAACGAGCAGCTCATGGGCTTCTCGCACACCTTCGTCGACGCTTACATGGAGAGCGTGAAAGGCAGCCCGGTGTGGATCGAGGATGCCGGAACGCAGCGCCGTCTGCTGATCCTGCACACGCTGTCGAAGGCGCTCTACGAGATCGACTACGAGGCCGGCAACCGCCCGGATTGGATCGATATCCCGATCGAGGGCGTTCTGACGCTACTGGATTACGTACTGGAGGACGCATGACGGGTCACCACGAGACGACGCACGACGCCCCGCCCGTGGGCGAGGCCGTCGCCCGCGGCGCCGTGGAGGCCATCGTGTCCGCCGCTCACGGCGACCCCTTCGCGGTGCTGGGGCCGCACGAGGTAGCGCCGGGCGTCTGGGACATCCGAGCCTTCGTGCCCTGGGGCGACGAGGTCGAATTGCTGGCCTACCATTCCGACGACGTCGTGGCGCCGTTCCAAAGCGTCCACCCCGCCGGCCTGCGCGTCGCGCGCATCGAGGCGCTGGAGCGCCCGGGCTACCGCATCCGCATCACCAAGGACGGGTTCGGCCATGTCGTCCACGATCCCTACTCGTTCGGCTCGGCCCTGGCCGACTACGACATCGCCGCGATCACGCATTCCAACGACACGGTGTTCTATTATATCTTCGGGGCCCACCCGATCCGTCACGGCGGCGTCGAGGGCATACGCTTCGTGGTCTGGGCGCCGAGCGCGCGCAATGTCAGCGTGACCGGCGATTTCAACGACTGGGACGGTCGTCGCCACCCGATGCGCAGCCACGTCGAGGTCGGCGTCTGGGAGATCTTCATCCCCGGCGTGCCCGTCGGCGCGCACTACAAGTTCGAGATCAAGGGGCCGAACGGCGAGGCGGTGCCGCAGAAGGCCGATCCGGTCGCGTTCCAGGCCGAGCATCCGCCGTACACCGCCTCCGTGGCTCACGGGCTGCCGCGGTGGGACTGGAAGGACGCCGACTGGATGAGCCGGCGCGGTGCCGTCGACGACCGCACCAAGCCGATCTCGATTTACGAGTGCCACCTCGGCTCCTGGCGGCGCAAGCCGGAGGAAGGCAGCCGCAGGCTGACCTACCACGAGCTCGCCGACGAGCTGGTGCCCTACGTCAAGGACATGGGCTTCACCCACATCGAGATGCTGCCGATCACCGAGTTCCCGTTCGACGGATCGTGGGGCTACCAACCGGTGTCGATGTTTGCCCCGACGAGCCGCTTCGGCACGCCGGAGGACTTCGCCTATTTCGTCGACAAGACCCACGAGGCCGGACTCGGGTTGATCCTCGACTGGGTGCCGGCGCATTTCCCCAACGACGCCCACGGGCTTGCGCAGTTCGACGGCACCCACCTCTACGAGCACGCCGACCCGCGCCAGGGCTTCCATCAGGATTGGGGCACCTACATCTACAATTGCGGGCGCCGCGAGGTGCAGGCGTTCCTCATCGCCAACGCGCGCTTCTGGCTCGACCAGTACCACCTGGACGGCCTGCGCGTGGACGCCGTCGCCTCGATGCTCTACCTCGACTATTCGCGCAAGGCGAACGAGTGGGTGCCCAACCAATACGGCGGCAACGAGAACCTCGAGGCCATCGCCTTCCTGCGCAAGATGAACGAGGTCGCCTACCAGTCGTCGCCGGGCGTGATGACCATCGCCGAGGAATCGACCTCATGGCCCGGCGTATCGCAGCCGACCTACAACGGCGGGCTCGGCTTCGGCTTCAAGTGGAACATGGGCTGGATGCACGACACGCTGCACTACATCCAGGAAGATCCGGTCTATCGAACCTTCCATCACAGCCAGATGACCTTCGGGTTGCTCTATGCGTTCTCGGAGAACTTCATCCTGCCGATCAGCCACGACGAGGTCGTGCACGGCAAGGGCTCCCTGCTCGATCGCATGCCGGGCGACGAATGGCAGCGCTTCGCCAACCTGCGCGCCTATCTCGGCTGGATGTTCTCCCATCCCGGCAAGAAGCTGCTGTTCATGGGCTGCGAGTTCGCCCAGGAGAAGGAGTGGAACCACGACGGGTCGCTGGACTGGCACCTGCTCGACAAGCCCAACCACAAGGGCGTGCAGAGCCTCGTGCGCGACCTCAACCGGCTCTACGCCGCGACGCCTGCCCTGCATGAGCGAGACTGCGAGGCCGAGGGCTTCAAGTGGCTCGTCGGCGGCGACACCGAGAACAGCGTGTTTGCCTTCGCCCGTTTCGGCGCTCATGGCAGTACGGCCGTCGCTGTCTCGAACTTCACGCCCGTGCCGCGCACCAACTATCGCGTCGGCGTGCCGCGCGCCGGTTTCTACAAAGAGGCGGTGAACACCGACGCCGGCCTCTATGCCGGCTCGAACCTCGGCAACATGGGCGGCAAGCACAGCGAGGATGTCGGCGCCCACGGCGAGGCCCAGTCGATCGTGCTGACGCTGCCGCCGCTGTCGACGCTGATCCTGACCGTCGAGTAGCTCAAGCGGCCCTTCGCGCCTGCCGCTCGGCCGCCGCCAGGGCGACCCGGGCGGCGCGGCCTACGAGATGCGTCTCGTCGTGGCTGCGCAGCCATTCCAGCAGGCAGGCGGCGGCGTCGTGCTCCTCGGCGGCGCTGAACGACAAGCCGACGGTTCCGCCGTCCGGGTCGCGCCGCTCCACCACCCAGCACTGCTTGCGCGAGGAGAACCACATGTCGATCGTGTGGACACCCTCCGATCCTTCAATGCCGACGATCTCCAAGTCCAGTCTCCGCTCACACCGCGCCGGTTGTGCGACGCCCATGGCGGCGACGCTCTGCCGTCGAGGCCCGGCGGGCAAGGCGCGACGAGGTCGATGCGGGAACGCGGCTGTGATTATCACAGGCAATTGCCGCCGCAGCGGATGCTGGACTTGCGGCCGCGCCGCGTGGCATGAGGCGGCCCTACGCGGGCGTGGTGGAACTGGTAGACGCGCCGGACTCAAAATCCGGTTCTGGAGACAGAGTGTCGGTTCGATTCCGACCGCCCGCACCATCGCTTCCGCGACGACAGCGCGCCGCATTCTCCCGCTAAGCCGTGGCCATGTCGAAGAACCGATATTACAGCGGCCCGCCCTCGGACCATTTCGACGGCGAGCGCTTCTTCAACCCCGGCCATCCCGCGACCGACAAGAGCTTGCGCGATCTCCTGCGCTGGCGGTTCGGAGAGCGTGGCGAGCGCTGGCCAGCGTCGGTGCCGGCGAGGCAGGTGGCGCCTCAGCCGCGCGTCGAAGGCTTGCGCGTGACCATGGTCGGCCACGCCAGCCTTCTGATCCAGGCCGCCGGCCGCAACCTGCTGGTCGACCCGGTCTGGTCGGACCGCGCCAGCCCCGTGGCCTGGGCCGGACCGCGCCGCGTCAACCCGCCGGGCATCGCCTTCGACGCGCTGCCGCCGGTCGAGACGATCCTGCTGACGCACGACCACTACGACCATATGGACGTCGCCACGCTGCGCCGGCTCTGGGACAAGGATCGCCCGCGCATCCTCGCGCCGCTCGGCAACGATGCCGTCGTCTCCCGCAGCCATCCCGAGATCGCCGTCGAGACCCACGATTGGGGCGGCGCCACGATCGACCTCGGCGCCGGCCTCGTCGTCACCTCGACAGCGGCGCATCATTGGTCGGCCCGCTCGCTCGGCGACCGCCGCATGGCATTGTGGTGCGGCTACGTTGTCGCGACGCCCGCCGGCACGATCTATCTCTCGGGCGACACCGGCTACGGCGATGGCGCGATCTTCCGCGACGTTGGCTACCGCTTCCCGGACATCGATGTCGCCATCTTGCCGATCGGCGCCTACGAGCCGCGCTGGTTCATGCAGGCGCAGCACGTCGACCCCATCGAGGCCGTGCAGATCATGCTGGATTGCGGGGCGAAGCAGGCGCTCGGGGTGCACTGGGGCACTTTCCCGCTCAGCAACGAGGGACAGCAGGCGCCGAAGCAGGCGCTGGCGGCGGCGCTGGTCTCGCGCGGGATCGCGCCGGATCGCTTCCGGGCGATGGCGCCGGGCGATATCTGGGAGCGGTGATCAAGCGAGTAACAGAAGCCCCCCGCAAGCTCCCGACAAGCGGAACCGGGTGCCCGCTCGGTCATTCTACCCTAGTGTCGATTGAGCGTAATATGGGAGCGCGCCGCATCCGCGCCGCAAAAAGCCAGGTGGCGGACGCGAGGGGGTGTGTCCCCCCCCCCGGTGGGGGGGGGCCCCCCCGTGCGGGGGGCCGGCCCCCCCGCCGGCGCGGGGTGGCGCGCGGGGGGGCGCCGGTGTGG
>CAXTQM010000055.1:4744-10518 GCA_964246205.1 uncultured Beijerinckiaceae bacterium
GCGCCGCAAAAAGCCAGGTGGCGGACGCCGACTTCAGGCGGTCAGGCCGCCGATCAGGCTCGGGATGTCGAGCGGGCGGAAGCCGTAGTGGCGCAGCCAGCGGATGTCGTTCTCGAAGAAGGCGCGCAGGTCGGGCATGCCGTATTTCAGCATGGCGATGCGGTCGATGCCGATGCCCCAGGCGAAGCCCTGGTATACGAGGGGATCGATCCCGCAGTTGGTCAGCACGTTGGGGTGCACCATCCCACAGCCCAGGACCTCCAACCAGTCGTCGCCCTCGCCGAAGCGGATCTCGCCGTCGCCGCGGCGGCATTGGATGTCGACCTCCATCGAGGGCTCGGTGAAGGGGAAGAAGCTCGGCCGGAAGCGCATCTTCACCTCGTCGACCTCGAAGAAGGCGCGCAGGAATTCCTGCAGCACCCATTTGAGATTGCCAAGGTTGGCGGTGCGGTCGATCACCAGGCCCTCGACCTGGTGAAACATCGGCGTGTGGGTCTGGTCCGAATCGCAGCGATAGGTGCGGCCCGGACAGATCACGCGGATCGGCGGCTGGCGGCCCAGCATGGTGCGGACCTGCACCGGGCTGGTGTGGGTGCGCAGCAGGCGGCGGCTGCCATCGGGCTCGGCGGGGAAGAAGAACGTGTCGTGCATGTCCCGCGCGGGATGGTCGGGCGGGAAGTTCAGCTTGGTGAAGTTGAAGTCGTCGGTCTCGACGTCGGGCCCCTCGGCGATCGAGAAGCCCATGTCGGCGAAGATCACCGCCAGCTCGTCCATGACCTGGCTGATCGGGTGGATGCGCCCGGTCTCGAGCGGTCCCGGCCGCACGGGAAGCGTGACGTCGACCCGCTCCGACGCCAGTCGCGCCTCGAGCGCCGCCTCCTTCAGCACCTCACGCCGCGCGTCAAAGGCGGCGACCACTTTGTCCTTGAGCAGGTTGATCTCGGCGCCGCGCGCGCGGCGCTCGTCAGGCGCCATCTTGCCCAGCAACGAGAGCAGCGCCGAGACCGCGCCCTTCTTGCCGAGCGCGGCAACGCGGGCCGCCTCAAGCGCCGCCTCGTCTGGCGCGGCAGCGACGGCCTGCAGTGTGTCGTGTTCGAGCGTCGCGAGGTCTGTCATGCGCGCGGTTCGTGTTGATCCTGTCGGAAGGCGCCGCGTCTACCACACGAGGCCGCCAACCGCTGGATTTTCTCCAGCGCAGGATCGCCCATCGATTGGCAGCAGCTCGATGTCGTCGGTACGGCACCGCGTCACGTTGTTTATAGGCAGCGGCTGTCGGCTCATGTAGAAGCGCGTCGGAACCACGAGGCACGAGCGCAAGTTTCGACGCTCATGCCAAGCTTCAGCCGGGTGCTCGGCACGAGAGGAACGTTTCGATGATTGGACACCATTTCCTGCGTCGCGCAGCTTCGGCCTCCGGCGCGGCTTTGGCCCTGCTTGCCGTCGCGGCGACTCCGTCCTTCGCCGGGCCGTTCTCGTCGTTCGAGGGCAATTGGTCCGGAACCGGCACCGTGTCGGTCGACAACGGCTCAAAAGAGCGTCTGCGTTGCCGGGCGCACTACGACGTAGGCGGCGGCGGCAACAGCATGTCGCAGAACCTGACCTGCGCCAGCGACAGCTACAAGTTCAACGTGGTCAGCAACGTGCAGGCCGAGGGTGCTGCCATCTCCGGCTCGTGGGAAGAAACCTCGCGCGGCGCGAAGGGCCGCATCACCGGCAAGATCACCCCGACGCAAATCTCGGCCTTTGTCCAGGGCGTCGGCTTCACCGCCAGCATCGGCATCGCCGCGCGCGGTGGCCGCCAGTCCGTGACGATGAGCCCGACCGGCACGGATATCAAGAATGTCTCTGTGACGATGTCGAAGACCTGAGGTCTCGCGCCTCGACGCACGAAGCCGGGCTCGGTCGCGCGCCCGGCTTCTCTATTTTGGGCGCCTGCGCTCAATCCAGCAGCATGCGCTTCAGCAACTCGACCTCTTCCGACAGCGTGCGATCGGTGCCCGTCAGGCCCTCGATTTTGCGCACGGCGTGCAGCACGGTGGTGTGATCGCGGCCGCCGAAGCGCCGTCCGATCTCGGGCAGGCTGCGCAGCGTCAGCACCTTGGAAAGATACATCGCGATTTGGCGTGGCCGTACCACGTTGGCGGTGCGGCGCGATGATAGGATGTCCGCGCGGCTGACGTTGTAGTGCGTCGCCACCAGCTTCTGGATATCCTCGATCTTGACGCGCTTGGGCTCGCGCATGCGCACGAGGTCGCGGATCGCCACCTCGGCTGTCTCGACCGTTAAGGCCGTCTGGGTCAGCGAGGCATGGGCCATCAGCCGGTTCACCGCGCCGTCGAGGTCGCGTCCGTTGGTCTGGATCACCGAGGCGACATAGGCGATCACTGTGGGCGGCACGTCGAAACCCGGCACGTTGACCCGCACCGCCGCGATGCGCGACTCCAGCATGCGCACGCGCAGAGCCTCGTCGAGGGCGCCGATCTCCACGCACAGGCCGCCCGAGAGCCTGGAGCGCACGCGCTCCTCCAGGCTCTCGAGGTCCGCCGGCGGCCTGTCCGCTGCGATGATGATCTGCTTGCGAGCGTCGATCAGCGCGTTGATGGTGTGGCAGAACTCCTGCTGGATTGACTTGCCCTGCAGGAACTGCACGTCGTCGATGATCAGCACGTCGATGCCGCGCAGCCGTTCCTTGAACGCGAGCGAGGTCTGCGCCTTGAGGGCCAGCACGAAGCCGTACATGAACTTCTCGGCTGTCAGATAGATCACGCGCCGGCGCTGCGCCGTCACGGCGTGGGCGACCGCTTGCAGGAGGTGCGTCTTGCCCAGTCCGACGCAGGCGTGGATGTACAGGGGATTGTAGATCAGCCCTTCGTCCGGCGAGGCAGAGGCGATCTTCTGCGCCGCGGCGTGGGCGAGCTGGTTCGAGCGCCCGACGTGGAAGGTCTCGAAGCTCATGCGCTTGTCGAGCGGCGAGCCGGTCAGCGCGTCGGCGTCCGACGATTCGCGGGCCGCCGGCGGGCGCGCGGCTTCGGCGGCGACCGGGAAGAATGGTGTCCGCGTTTCGGCGGCGACCGGCTCGAAACGCAGCGCCTTTCCGACGGGGTCGCCGAGCGTGCCTTCGAACGCCTGCGGACGCTGCGGCATCACGCGCGATGACGAGCGCACCACGATGCTGAGCGCCGATATGTCCGGCGTCTCGGCCGAGAGGATCTTGAGCATGCGCTCCTGATAGTGCGACTGGATCCAGCTCTTGAGGAACTTGGTCGGCACGCTGAGCTGGGCGATGCCGTCGGCGATGCCGTCGAGCTCGAGGCGGCCGAACCAAGAGGCGAACACCTCCTCGCCGAGTTCGGCCCGCAACCGCCGCGCGATCCGCAACCAGATGTCGCTCGATTTCTCATTCGTCAGCATCGGCAGGCTCGACCCGGGGTGCGAAAAAGGGCGCACGTCGGCCATCGGCTTCGACATGGTACAAACTCACGACTGGAGAACGTGGAAGGAGACGAGTTCCGCGACAGCCCGCTGGCTAGGTCGTACCCTGATCGACGCAGCCCGACCATGCGACGGCAACACGCTCGACCTGCTCACGGCGACGACGCGCCACCACGAGCGATGTCAAAGATCGCAATCGCCGACTCATTCTGAACCCTCCCCAAGCGGCCTATGCATCGTAGCACAGACCCGTCGCGACAAGGCTTGCCTCAGCCGCAGATCGATTACACGCCGTCCCCTCAAGAAAAGGCAAAGAAAAGCCTCTCCGCATAAAAGAGGAGAGCCGAGCCCTGCTTTTCAGAAGGTGACTGGGAAAGCGACGCTGCTTTTGGCCTCGGCGGCGTTCCCGGCCACATCAAGACCGTAACACAGGTCGGAGGCTCGGCAAGACGTTTCGCAGAACTGTCAAGGAAGAGTCATCGAAGGCCGGTCGACGACGACAGCCTTGAAACAGGTAAGCATTTGATTCGTCGTCGGACCTACGCGAGGACACCGGCGGATCGCGTGAATGTCACGTGTCGACAATAATCTCCGAAGCGGGCGAAGCTTCGCGAATTGCCCTAAGGGAAGCGCGAGGCGACTGCTACGCTTACATTGCAAGTTGCTGCCATCACTCAATTTTTAAAGACCGCTCCGAAGCGATTCGTGACCCGGTGGCAGCGCGCACAGGGCAAAGAAAAACCCGGCCGAAGCCGGGTGTTCGATGCATAAAGATGAAGCGATCAACCGCCGAGAGCGCGCACTCGCTTGGTGAGCCGCGAGACCTTCCGTGAGGCCGTGTTCTTGTGCACAATGCCCTTCTGAGCCGCTCGCATCAACAGCGGCGCGGCGGCGGCGAAAGCCGTAGAGGCCGCCGCGGCATCGCCGGTGGCGATCGCCTCCTCGACCTTGCGCAGATAGGTGCGCATCTGCGACCGGCGCGACTTGTTCACGGCGGTGCGCCGCGCGATCTGACGGACGGCCTTCTTGGCCGACGAGGTATTCGCCATCGAGTGTCCACAACTTCGAGTGAGGCGGGAGTGCGAACGCACCAACGCCGGATGGCCGGAGCGCCGGCCATACGTGCCTCCATATAGAAAGACGCAGCGGCGGCCGTCAACCGGTTCGCGGCGGCCGGACGCCCGATTCCCTGTGCGGACAGGTGAGGACCGCGACCGTTCTTTCCGCCCTGGTCCGCTTCCGCTGTCGGCCCTCGCGGAATAGGTTGCCGCAATTGCAGGAGGATCGGACATGAACGACCATCGTGGCCTGTCCGCCTGCTGCGGACTCCTGTTCTCGATCACCTGCTCCATGCTTCTGCCGATGTCGGCGCGAGCCAGCGGCGACCTTTGCGGCGCGGAGTGGCGGCTCGACCACGGCGACGCGGAATGCCAAAACGTGGCGGCGCTGAAACCCGACAACGACACGCGCGTCAACATGCTCCTGCTGATGGCGGCGCGCGACGGCCTCTCGCCCGCGTTCCCGGCGCCCGTCAGTAAGCCTGTCTTCACCTGGGTCGATCTGCGGGATCGACTGTCGCCGAAGGCACCCGACGACAACGGCCTCGCCTCCGGCGAGGGCTCGCGCTGTCGCAGCGACGCCTCCGGTAGGGCCGCCTTCGACGCAGCCGTGAAGACGGCGAAGGAGATTCCGTCGACCGAGCAGGCGGCCCTCGTGGCGGCTCGCGCAGGCTTCAAGGATTGCGGCGCCGACAACGGCGCGGATGCCGCCATCGAGGGCGTCGCCAAAGCCGTCGCATCTTCGGCGGCGCGAGCCTTCGTGACCTACCTGCGCGGCGCGGGCGCCTTTTATGCCGGGCGCTTCGACGAAGCCGCGAAGGACTTCGAGTCTCTGAGGAGCAACGCCGATCCATGGCTGGCCGACACCGCCGACTACATGGTGGCACGCTCGGCCGTGAACGCCTTGCAGAGCGACGCCTTCGACCAATACGGCACCTTCGCAGGCAGCGAGAAGATCGACCAAGGCGAGGCCAGGCAGGCGGAGGCTGGCTTCGCGCGCTACCTCAAGAATCATCCCGACGGGCGCTACGCCGCCTCCGCGCGAGGGCTGCTGCGCCGGGTTGCCTGGCTGGCGGGATGGACCGACAAGCTCGCCGCCGAATACGCCGCCATCCTGGCGCAGCCGGCATCGGCGCGGGACTTCGGCGCCCTGCCCCTCGTCGACGAGATCGACGCCAAGCTGCTGCCCAGCCTCAAACCGGAATTGACCAACGACCCGATCCTCCTCTCCGTGCTCGATCTCCGAGACATGCGCAGGGTACGCGAGAAGGATCCGGTCCTCAC
>CAXTQM010000056.1:0-10464 GCA_964246205.1 uncultured Beijerinckiaceae bacterium
AGCCTGCACCGGCGTCGCCCTGCGACGCAGGATGCGCAGCGGGCGGTCCGAGCTGTCCCTCAGACACGGCGACCAGCCGCGGCGCAGCAGCGCGTGGATCAGCAGGCGGCGCACGGGGGCGAGCACCTGGATGTGCTGGTGTCCATCGACGTGGTCGGGCGGTCGTCCGGCCGCGGCATAGAAGGCGTCGAGCTGACGCTCGATCTCCGCCGAAATCTCATCAAGCGGCAGCATGTCGCGCCTCGCGGCGGCGATCAGCACGGCGACGCGTGGCAGTTCACCCGCCCGAGCCAGCTTCGGCATCGGACCGAGCGGTCGGCCCAGCGTGAGGTTGAGATGGAGCCCGAGGTCGGCGCGATCGGCGAACGGAAGCAGCGCCGCGGCCGCCCGCGGCCACGCTTCCATCGTGGTCAAGGCGCTGGTAGCGGTCAGCCTGCCGGCATCGAGCGCCTCCAAGATTCCGCGGCTGACGCCGGGCGCCATCGCGTAATCGTCGGCGCAGAGCGCGAAGATCAAGGGAGCCGCCACCCGCCGCGCCTAGCAGTACGGGCTTGCTCGAAGCAAGCTGGGCTCTTGCATGTTGCTTAACCACGATGGTCGAAGGTCGCGCGGAGTCGGCGCAGGTGCCGGCTCCGGCGCAAAGCGCTATGATGCCTGCGGCACCAGCACCGGACCCCGCGAATCAGCGCCATGACCACCGACGCCGCGTCGTACCGCGCCGAACTCTCCGTCATCGTGCCCGTGCTCAACGAGGCCGATAACATCGGTCCGCTGTTGGCGCGGCTGACGCCGATCCTCGAGCGCTGCGTGGCCTCTCACGAGGTGATCTTCGTCGACGATGGCTCGACCGATGGCACCGTGGAGGCGATCGGCCACGCCCATGTCGCAGATCCCAGGGTCGGCGTGGTGTCGCTGAGTCGCAACTTCGGCAAGGAGGTGGCGATTGCCGCTGGGCTCGATCACGCCACAAGCGCCGCAAGCGTCATCATCGACGCCGACCTGCAGCACCCGCCGGAGATGATCGAGACCTTCGTCGCCCGCTGGCGCGAGGGCTACAAGAATGTCTATGGCCAGCGCATCGACCGCTCCGCCGACAGCGTGATGCGCCGGGCCTTGACGCATCGCTTCTACAGTTTGTTCGGCTCGGTTGGCGAGACACGCCTGCCCGAAGGCGCGGGCGACTTCCGCCTGCTCGACGCCGAAGCCGTGGCTGCGCTTCAGACGCTGCGGGAAAGAGCGCGCTTCAACAAGGGGCTCTACGCATGGATCGGCTTCAAGTCCGTGGGAGTGCCGTTCGCCGTCGAGGACCGTGCGCACGGCATCTCGAAATTCTCTTACACCAAGCTGACCCGATTCGCGCTCGACGGACTGATGTCGTTCTCGACGGTTCCCCTCATGGTGTGGAGCTGGATCGGGACGGCGATCTCCGTGATCTCGCTCGCCCTCGCCCTCTACTTCGTTGCCGAAACGATGATCTACGGCAACGACGTGCCCGGCTTCGCCTCGCTCATCGTATCGGTGACCTTCCTCGCCGGCATCCAGCTTCTGTCGCTGGGCGTTCTCGGCGAATACATCGGCCGCATCTTCGCCGAGGTGAAGGGGCGGCCGCTGTACATCGTCGAGCGGCGGCTCGGCTTGAAAGGCGGATCGGTGGCAGGTCGCGCCGCGCCATCGGAGCGGCTGGCCGATCCGCTCCGCAATCTGGTCGGCCCGCATGACTAGCCTGCCGTCCGGCCTTTCCAGCTCAAGGGGCATGTACAGATCGCTCGCCTCGGTCGGCGGCTTCACGCTGCTGTCGCGCGCCACCGGCTTCCTGCGCGATATCGTGCTGAGTTCGGTGATCGGCGGCGGCTCGCTCGCCGACGTCTTCTTCGTCGCCTTCAAGCTGCCGAACCACTTTCGCGCGATCTTCGGCGAGGGCGCCTTCAACGCCGCCTACGTGCCCTCCTACAGCCAAGTGCTGGAGCAGCGCGGACATGGCCCGGCGCATGCCTTCTCCAGCAACATCTTCACGCTATTGCTCATCTCGCAGGTCGTGCTGCTGGGTGCGGCTTGGCTGTTCATGCCCAACGTCGTTGATCTGCTGGCGCCAGGCTTCCGTCGCAACCCGCACGATTTCGCGCTGGCAGTGACGTTCACGCGCATCACCTTCCCATATCTGCTCTTCATCACGGTCAACACGCTGCAGTCGGGCACGCTGAATGCTAACGGCCGCTTCGCCGCCGCCGCCTTCGCGCCCGTGCTGCTCAACGTCTCGACGATCGTGTTCCTGGCCGTCGCCTTCCTGTTTCCCAACGCCGGCTATGCTGCAAGCTTCGGCACGATGGTGTCGGGCGTGCTGCAGGTCGGACTGACGGGTTATGCCTCGTGGCGCGCCGGCATCCTCGAACATCTCGTTCGGCCGCGCTGGACCGCCGACGTAAAGCGCTTCTTCGTTCGCCTCGGCCCAGCGGTAATCGGCTCTGCCGGCGCGCAGATCGCCATGTTCGCCGATACCATCATCGCCACGCTGCTGCCGGTCGGCGCGGTGTCGACGATCTACTACGCCGACCGCATGTACCAGCTGCCGCTGGGCGTCATCGGCATCGCCGCTGGCACCGTGCTGCTGCCCGAGATGAGCCGCCGCCTCGCCGCGGGCAACGAGGCCGCCGCCTACCAGGCGCAGAACCGCACCTTCGCGCTATCGGTCGCGCTGACAGCGCCGTTCTTCGTCGCCTTCATCATGCTGCCGGACTGGATCATGCGCGCGGTGTTCGAGCACGGCCGTTTCTCCGGCGCCGACGCCGACCGCTCCGCCGGCGTTCTGGAGGCCTACGGCTTCGGGCTGCTCGCCATCGTGCTGATCCGCTCCGCCACTGCGAGCTTCTATTCCCGCGGCGACACCCGCACCCCGATGGTTGTCGCGCTGCTCGGCTTCGCGCTCAACGTCGCGCTGAAACTGGCGCTGTTCCGCTCCATGGGCGCTATCGGCCTCGCCACGGCGACCGCGGCGGGCAGCTGGTGCAACCTCGGCCTGCTGGTGTTCCTGGCGGTGCGGCGCGACCAGATGCGCCCCGACATGATGCTCGCCCGCATCGGCGCGGCCGTGGCGATCGCCTCGCTCGCCCTGGCGGGCGCCTCGCTGATCGGGCCGACCCTCTCCTGGGCGGTCTTCCGCCATGCCCCACGCTTCGCCTTCGAGCTGACGTTCCTCGGCACGGCCGCCTTCGGCGGACTGCTCTACGTCGTCGTGCTGTTGATCGCGCTGCACGCCGTCGGCGTCGCGCTGCCGTGGCCGCGCCGGTTCACCCTCAGGGCGCGGATGGCCTGATCAGGGCGAGCGGAGATCGCTGTCGAAGGGCAGTTCGAGCGGCGGATCGCCCATCGCGGCAAAAACGCGGGCCGCACGACCCGTGTCGCGCCGGAACTCGACCTCGAAGCCGAACCCGCACGCGAAACAAGGGGGCTCCTTCTCGCTCGGCGTGAGGATCACGTCGGACATTCGTCTCCGACCTCTTCCTAGCAGATCGCCGTCAGCTCGACAGAGCCGACAGCACGCGGGCCCAGGAGCGCGCGCCCTTGTGGAAGGACGAGAGCTCGTACTTCTCGTTGGGCGAGTGGATGCGGTCGTCCTCCAGGCTGAAGCCGATCATCAACGTGTCCATCTTCAACGCGTCCTTGAACGAGCCGACGATCGGGATCGAACCGCCGCAGCCGGCCATCACCGGCTCGACGCCCCACTCGGCCTGCAGCGCGCGGCGCGCCCGCGTCAGCGCCTCCGACGAGAACGGCAGCGCGATCGCGCCCGAAGCGCCGTGAGACAGGAACTCGGCGCTGCAATCCTCCGGAAGCCGTGCCTCGACGAAGGCGCGGAACGCCGCTGCGATTGCCTGCGGGTCCTGGTTGGCCACGAGGCGGAAGGAGAATTTCGCGCTGGCCCGCGCCGGCAGCACCGTCTTCGAGCCCTTGGTGGTGTAGCCGCCGACGATGCCGTTGATCTCGCAGGTCGGGCGCGACCACAGCATCTCCAACACGGAGCGGCCGTGCTCGCCCGCCGGCACCGAGAGGCCGACGTCGCCGAGAAACTTCTGCCCGTCGAACTTGAGCGCGTGCCACTGATCGGCGATGTCGCGCGGCAGCTCGGCGACGTCGTCGTAGAAGCTCGGGATCGTGACGCGGCCCTCGTCGTCGTGAAGGTCGGCAATGATGCGGCCGAGCACCCGGATCGGGTTGATTGCCGGGCCGCCGAACATGCCGGAATGCAGGTCGCGGCTGGGGCCGTGGACGACCACCTCCTCCAGCACCAGTCCGCGCAACATGGCGGTGATGGCCGGCGTCTCGGCGTCCCACATCAGCGTGTCGCAGACCAGCGCCATGTCGGCGCGCAGCTCTTGTCTGTTGTCGTCGAGGAAGGCGGGCAGCGACGGCGACCCCGTCTCCTCCTCGCCCTCCAGCAGCACGGTCACGTGGCAGGGAAGCCCGCCGGTCTCGCGAAAGGCGCGGCAGGCCTCGACGAAGGTCATGAGCTGGCCCTTGTCGTCGGCGGTGCCGCGACCGACCAGCTTGGTGCCGGAGGGGTCATCGGAGCGGCGCGGCTCGAACGGCGGCGTCTGCCATAATTCGAGCGGGTCGGCGGGCTGCACGTCGTAATGGCCGTAGAAAAGCACGCGCGGCACGTCGGGCCGGGCCGCCCTGGCGGTCGCCACCACCATCGGGTGCCCAGCGGTCGGCCGCACCGAAGCCATGAAGCCGATTTCGGCCAACGCATCCGCCGCCCATTGCGCCGCCCTCCGGCACTCGGCCTCGAAGGCTGGGTCGGTCGACACCGAGGGGATGGCCACGAACTCGAACAGGCGACCGACCGCGGCGTCGATATTGCCGTCGATATGCGCGAGCACGGTGTCGAGTGAGGCCATGGAAGCGGTCCTATCGATTTGGTTGCATGGAGCGCACTCATCCTTATTGCCGATGCCGCCTTCGGCAAACTCGGAGTTAGATGCGGTTTGCAAGGAGGGCGAGAAGCGCCGTTCCCACCATGCGTCTTCGTGCCGATTTCTGGGTGTCAGCCTACCTGCGTCGCTGCAACTTAGGGACGACGAGCATCGCCGTGCTGCGTCGACGCGGCGCTGCCGAGGCCGGCGCCGTCTACGTCAAGCTTGATTGCCTCGACGGGCGCTGCGCCGTCTTCGGACCGGCGCCGCAGAACGAGGACCTTGGCGAGCGTCGCTTCATCCGGATCCACAAGTCTGATTGGCTCGACGCGGCCGAGGCCGAGGCAAGGCTCGCGCGCGCACTCGAGTTCGATGCCGACGTCTGGATCGTCGAAGTGGAGACTCGCGAGGGCGATCCGATGATCGATTTGGTCGAGGGTTGAAAGAGGCGATCGAAGCGTTTCTGCAACAGTCGAACTTTGCTCGCGCGGGAGTGAGATTCCATTAACCGCGCCTGATCCAATCTCATGTCCGGGCGAGGAATGATCGCCCGTCCAGGGAGCTTCCGTCGATGGGCGATCTCGTCGTCATGTCACGCCCGAAGTCGCTGCCGGCTCGCGAGTACGTCGCAGGCCACAGCGCAGAGATCCATTTCTTCACCGGCGTACGCTACTACCGCATGGACGATACGATGGTCGCACCAGGTCTTGCGACGCTCGGCGCGGCCAAGCTCGTCAAGCGCCGACGCTCGGCCTCGCAGCTCATCGCGGCCAAGCGGCTGCGCACCTCGCGCAAGGCCCTCGCCTGATCAGTACGGCGCGACCACGGCATAAGGCGGCACGTTGTAATACGGCGGCCGCGGCGGCGTGTGATAGGCGCGCACCGAAAACGGCTTATCGTAGGGC
Source organism: uncultured Beijerinckiaceae bacterium (assembly GCA_964246205.1). Taxonomy (GTDB): domain Bacteria; phylum Pseudomonadota; class Alphaproteobacteria; order Rhizobiales; family Beijerinckiaceae; genus RH-AL1. The sequence continues at coordinate 5,816 of CAXTQM010000056.1, forward strand.
GGGATGACCAGCGCGCGACCGATCAGCATGGAACGCTGGAACGGATAGCCCGGCGTCGGCGCGGGAAACTCGATGTAGTTCCGGGCAAGCGCGGGCGCGATGCACCCCGACGCCAAAATCATGCCCAGAAGAATCTTCCGCATCGCTCGCCCTCCGTCCGCGCAGCTGATGCGCGAACTCCTGCGAAAGAATCAACGCCGCGTGCCGTCGACGCGTTATGGTGAACGCGGCGTCAAGGGCGCCAGCCCTCGAAAACGATCTGCGCGCCGGCCGCCGCGGCCTGTGCCGCGTCGTCGATCGAGCGCACCGTCCATGTGGTCACGGGCAGCGCCGCGGGCCGAAGGTCGAGGTGTCCCACGCTCCACGACACGAAATCGCAGCGCGGAAGCGCGGCGGCGTCCACCGTCGTCCTGGACGGCCCCACGAGGCCGACCGGACAGGCCGCGTAGCGGCAGCGTTCGACGATGGCGGGATCGAAGCTCTCCAGCACCACCGCGCCGGCATAGCGCGCGACGAGCTCCAGCACCGCGTCGGCACGGCTGGCGTCCGGCACCGTCTTGATCTCGACCACCAGCGCGACCCTGCCGTCGACGAGGCGCAGTAGGGCGTCCAGGGTCGGCACGGTGCTGCCGCCGCGCAAGAGGATCGCGCCGATCGCCTCGGCATCGAGGTCGGCGATCGCAGCGGACCGGCCTGCCAGCCGGTCCAGCGTCTCGTCGTGGACCACGACAGGCGTGCCGTCGCGGGCGAACAGCACGTCGCATTCGATGCCGTAGCCCGCCTCCATCGCGGCGCTCGCCGCCGCCAGCGTGTTCTCGACCGGGCCTGGCGCGCCGCAGGCGTGCAGCCCGCGATGGGCGATCGGGCGCGCCAGCATCCGCGCTAGACTGTCGATGGCGGGCATCAGCCGGCGACGGCGAACATCGCCTCGACCTCCACCGCCGAGTCGAGCGGCACTTCGGCCACGCCGATCGTCGAGCGGGCGTGGCGGCCCTTGTCGCCGAGCACGGCGACCATGACATCGGAGGCGCCGTTCATGATCGGGGCGATCGCCGAGAAGCCCGACGCGGTGTTCATGAAGCCGCCGAGCCGGATGCAGCGCTCGATGCGGCCGAGGTCGCCCAGCGCCGCCTTAGCCTGGGCCAAAATGTTGATGACGCAGAGCCGCGCCGCCGCCACCGCCGCCGCCTCGTCGACCCCGGCGCCGATCTTGCCCTTGTGCTCGGGCGCGAGCTTGCCATCGGCCCCGAACGCCAGCTGGCCGGAGATCACCAGCAGCGGGCCGTGCAGCACGAAGGGCACGTAGTTGGCGACCGGTGCGGTGGGGGTCGGCAGGGTTATCCCGAGCGCCGCGAGGCGATCTTCGATGGTGCTCATGGCTGCTCTCTCCGGCGGTGGCGGCACCGTCTAGGCGGATCGCGCCGCTTGCGGCAAGCTTCCCGCGCGCGATTCGCGCCGCCCGCAATTTGGCCATCGCCGTCGGCCAAGCCTGAGCGGTCCATCCGGGGGTGCACGCTAGACATGGTCGGTTCCGCCTCGCTTGGGCGCGCGCTCATCGCCGCCACCGCTTTCGTCGCGCTCGGGGGCGCTCGTGCCGAGGGCCCGTCGCGTGTCGCGATGGTCGGGCCGGGCGCCGCCGCGACCGCAATGCCGCTGGCCGAGCACCGCGCGCTCTACAAGGTGACCCTGCTCAGGGCGACCGGCAACAAGAGCCCGACCTCGGCGCGCGGCAAGGTTTCCTACGAGTTCGACGGCTCGGCCTGCGCCGGCTACAGCCAGACCTTTCGCCAGATCACCGAGATGCAGCCGGCCGAGGGCAACACCCGGCTCTCCGACATGCGCTCCGCGACCTTCGAGGACGCGGACGGCCGCAACTTCGCCTTCGACGTCAAGACCAGCGTCGACCGCAGCGCGCCCGAGATCGTCGACGGCCACGCGCAGCGCGATGGCGGCGACGTGCTGCAGATCAAGCTGTCGAAGCCGGCCGCCCAGGCGCTCGACGTCGACCAGGAGGTGCTGTTCCCGACGGCACACCTAAAGCGCATCATCGCCGCCGCCAAGGACGGCCAGCAGATCGTCGCCGCCAAGGTGTTCGACGGCTCCGACGACGGCAAGAAGGTCTACGACACGACGACGATCATCGGCCGCCCGCTGGTCGGTCCGACCGAGGATGCCGGCGCCGCCCACGTCGTCGCCATGGACGCCATGACGCGCTGGCCGGTGCTGGTCGCCTATTTCGAGGACGGCCACAAGGACAAGGAGCCGGCCTACACCGTGGGTTTCGAACTCTACGAGAACGGCGTGTCCCGCGCGCTGCGGTTCGACTACGGCGACTTCGTGCTCGCCGGGCAGATGGTCAGCCTCGACATGCTGCCGGGCAAGCCCTGCCGCTAGATCACAGCTTTAGCAACACATTCCGGAACGCCGAAGGTGAACACGGAACCGGTGCTCTTCAGTGCCGACCGGTAAAGCTCATCGCCGAATCATCGCTTCGCTCCGTCCGAAATGATGGCGTTTCTACACCGTCGCCGGGTGCAGAAAATAGGCGACCTCGCCCGACGTGGTGACGATGTCGTAGCGCCGGCCGGTGCGGCTGGCGGCTGAGGCAGCGAGGTTGCGCACGTCCATCGCGCTCATTCCGAACGCCTGCGAGAAGTACGTGCCGTGGGGCAACTTGTATTCCTGCCCGCGCGCTGAGCGTACTGTCTTCGAGAAGTTTGCACCCGTCATGGCCTGATCCAGCGCGGTGTAATCGTCGACGCTGGCGTCCTGGAGTTCGATGCGGGTCGTAAAGTCTGTCATGCGCGGCTGCTAAGCTGAGGATCGGCGGCGGTGAAATGCTGCAGTGCCGCCAATGGTTCGCCACGATCGAGGGCGGCGCGGGGTTTCGCTGTCGCCCTGCCCTGCTATAGGAAGCGGCTCGAAACGCGCGGCGGCTTCGGGCTGCGCAAGGAGTTCACGATGTCCGCCGACCGCTGGACGCCTCGGAGCTGGAGGGGCAAGCCCATCCAGCAGGCGCCCGACTATACCGACCCGCAAGCTCTCGCCGCCGTGGAGCGCCAGCTCGCGAGCTTTCCGCCGCTGGTGTTCGCCGGAGAGGCCCGCAAGCTGAAGAAGCACCTGGCGCAGGTCTGCGCCGGCGAGGCCTTCCTTCTGCAGGGCGGCGATTGCGCCGAGAGCTTCGCCGAGCACGGCGCCGACAACATCCGCGATTTCTTCCGCGTGTTCCTGCAGATGTCTGTGGTGACCACCTTCGCCGCGGCGCTGCCGGTCGTGAAGGTCGGCCGCGTCGCCGGGCAGTTCGCCAAGCCGCGCTCGGCCGCGACCGAGACGATCGATGGCGTCGAGCTGCCGTCTTACCGCGGCGACATCGTCAACGACATCGCCTTCACGCCCGATGCGCGTGTGCCCGACCCGGTTCGCCAGCTCGACGCCTACCGCCAGTCTGCGGCGACGCTCAACCTGCTGCGCGCCTTTGCCACCGGCGGCTACGCAAACCTCGAGAACGCGCATCGCTGGATGCTAGGCTTCATCAAGGATACGCCACAGTCGCACCGCTACGGCGAGCTCGCCGACCGCATCTCGCAGACCATCGGCTTCATGCGCGCGATCGGGCTCGATCCCGAGAGCCATCCCGAGCTGCGCTCGACCGAGTTCTACACCTCCCACGAGGCGCTGCTGCTCGGCTTCGAGGAGGCGCTGACCCGCATCGACTCGACCACGGGCGACCCTTACGCCACCTCGGGCCACATGATCTGGGTCGGCGACCGCACCCGGCAGCTCGACCACGCCCATGTCGAATACGCGCGCGGCGTGAAGAACCCGCTCGGCCTGAAGTGCGGGCCGTCGCTGAAGCCCGACGAGCTGATCCGGCTGATCGACGTCCTCAACCCGGCCAACGAGCCGGGCCGGCTGACGCTGATCTGCCGCTTCGGCGCCGACAAGGTAGGCGAAAGCCTGCCGCCGCTGCTGCGCGCCGTGACCCGCGAGGGTCGCCAAGTGGTGTGGTCGTGCGACCCGATGCACGGCAACACGATCAAGGCGTCGTCCGGCTTCAAGACGCGGCCGTTCGAGCGGATCATGGGCGAGATCCAGGCCTTCTTCGCGGTCCACCGCGCCGAGGGCACCTACGCCGGCGGCATCCACCTCGAGATGACTGGGCGCGACGTCACCGAATGCACCGGCGGCGCCCGCGCGCTCTCCGAGATCGACCTCGGCGACCGCTACCACACCTATTGCGACCCGCGCCTCAACGCCGAACAGGCGATCGAGGTGGCCTTCCTGGTGGCGGAACTCCTCAAAGGGGAACGCATCGCCCGGGGGCTTCCCGTAACGGCCGCGGCGGAGTGAACAAGCCTCGTCATTCCGGGGCGTGCGAAGCGCGAAGCCGAAACCGGGGCGCCTCGACGTCTCCTGTCGGAGCGAAGCTCGCTGATTACGGATCTCCGCTGCGCTGCGTCCGGAATGACGCGACGTGTTGCGTCAGCTGGACATGACTGTCCGCTTCGCCCCGTCCCCTACGGGCCGCATCCACATCGGCAACGCTCGCACCGCGCTGATCAACTGTATCGTCGCGCGCAAGGCCGGCGGCCAGTTCATCCTGCGCTTCGACGACACCGACCGTGCCCGCTCGCGCGACGAATACGCCG
>CAXTQM010000057.1:0-5592 GCA_964246205.1 uncultured Beijerinckiaceae bacterium
GGCGCGGGCGAAGCCGACGCGCTGGCGCATGCCGCCGGAGAGCTCCTTGGGGAAGGCCGATTCGAAGCCGTCGAGGCCGATGAGGTCGATCGCCTTCAGCGCGCGCTGGCGCGCCTCCTCCTCCGGCACGCCCTTGGCGCGCAGCCCGATCTCGACGTTCGCGAGCACGGTCAGCCAGGGGAACAGCGCGAACGACTGGAACACCATGGCGACGCCGTCGACCGGGCCGGTCACCGGCTTGTCGGCGTAGGTGACCTTGCCCTCGGACGGGAAGGCGAGGCCGGCGACGATGCGCAGCAGCGAGGACTTGCCGCAGCCCGAGCGGCCGAGCAGGCCGACGATCTCGCCGGGCTTCAGCTTGAGCGAGACGCGGTCCAGCACCAGGGGACCGACGTCGCCCGACCCGGTGCGATAGCGCTGCACCACGTCGTCGACCTGCAGCAGGATCGTTTGTTGCTCTTGCAGCATCGGCTTCCCTCAGGAGAGGCGCAGGCGGCGTTCGGCGAGGCCGAACATCGGGCGCCACAGCACGCGGTTGAAGAGGATGACGAAGACGCTCATGACCGCCACGCCGAGCCAGATCTGCTCGGAATGGCCTTTCTCCGTGGCGATGGCGATGTAGGAGCCGATGCCCTTGGCCACCTCGGTGTGGTCGCCCGACTTGACGTATTCGGCGACGATCGCCGCGTTCCAGGATCCGCCCGAGGCGGTCAGCGCGCCAGTGACGTAGAAAGGGAAGATGCCGGGGATCATGACCTTGATCCACCAGTCGCGGCCCTTGACGTCGAACGAGCGCGCCGCCTCGCGCAGGTCGCTCGGGTAGGCCTGCGCGCCGGCGATGACGTTGAAGAGGATGTACCATTGCGTCCCGAAGACGATCAGCAGGCTCAGCCAGATATTCGGGTTCAGGTGGAAGACAACGAGCGCCAGCACGGCGATCGGGAACACCACGTTGGCCGGGAAGGCCGCCAGGAACTGCGCGAAGGGCTGAAGCTTCGCGGCGACCGCCGGACGCAGGCCGATCCAGATGCCGATCGGTACCCAGACCATCGTCGCCAGCACGATCATCACGAACACGCGGACCATCGTGCAAATCGTGTCGATCACCACGACCTCGACCTCGTCGAGCCCGTACTTCGCGCCGACGAAGACGACGACCTCGTAGATGCAGTAGGCCGCCAGGGCGATCACGAGCGCAAAGAAGACGATGTCGCCGGCGAGGCTCGACTTCCGCTGCGACTCGAGCGGTGCAGCCCGTCTCCTGCCGAGGGGCGTGCCGAGCCGCAGCAGCGCGAACCGCCGGAACACGCTCGCGACCGCCTGCGTGAGGGGCTGCAGCCAGCGCGTCCGTTTCCAGGCGTCCATGACCCAGGAGCGCTCGACCTGCTGGCTGGCGACGAGCTCGACGCGGAAGCGCGCCGAGAAGGCGACCAGCGGGCGGAACAGCAGCTGGTCGTAGGCGAGGATGACGATGCCCATCATCGCCACGGCGGCGACGATGGCGCCGTAGTCCGAGCGCGAGTTGGCGAGATCGATGTAGGAGCCGATGCCGGGCAGCTTGGTGGTGTTGTCGCCGACCGCGATGGCCTCGGAGGCGACCACGAAGAACCAGCCGCCCGACATGGACATCATCATGTTCCAGATCAGCCCCGGCATGGCGAAGGGCGTCTCCAGCTGCCAGAACTTCTGCCACGGCGTCAGGTTGAAGCCGCGCGACACCTCGACCAGGTCACCCGGCACGTTGCGCAGCGCCTGGTAGAACGAAAAGGCCATGTTCCAGGCCTGGCTGGTGAAGATCGCGAAGATGCAGGCGGTCTCGTAGCCGGCGACCGAGCCGGGGAAGAGCCCGACGAAGAACGGCACCAGGAAGGCCAGAAAGCCGAGGATCGGCACCGACTGCAGCACGTCGAGCAGCGGGATCATGACCTTCTCGGCGCGCCGGCTCTTTGCCGCGAGAGTCGCATAGGCGAAGGTGAAGACGAGCGAGAAGCCCATCGCGATGAACATGCGCAACGTCGTGCGCAGCGCGTAGTAGGGCAGGTACCAGACGTCGAGGTGGATGTCGGTGGCGCCGGGCGCGCCGAGCGGCAGCACCACGCCGCGGCTGGCGTGGACCACGGCGAGAAAGATGCCGAAAACGATGGATAGGGCGAGAAGATCGTAGAGGTTCGGGAGGGCGCGGCGGCCCACCGACGTGAACGCGACGATCTTCTGCATGCGTTGTTCCGGTGACCGCAGCGGTGCGGCCTCCCCAATCATCAATTGCCGTGATGGGCAAGTGACGTCCGGCGGGATTAGGGGGCGGCGTCGCGCACGTGCTACGCAGCGCGCGATGACGAGGTTCGGCAACGCGGCGGGACGGGCGGACACGGTGATCGGCCGGGATGGTCCTTCGCTCGATCGCTACGTCACGTCGATGCCGAGCCTGCAGAACGCCATTGATGCCGTGCCGGGCTGGGTCGGCGCTATGCCATCTTCCACCGGGCTCGTCGCGGGCGAGGCGATCCTCTACGCCGACACCCGCATCGCTTGGCTGCTGCGCGACCAGTTCGACGTGACCGGACGCAGCGTGCTCGAGCTCGGGCCGCTGGAGGGCTTCCACACGTATATGCTGCAGGAGGCCGGTGCGGCGACGATCGACGCCGTTGAGGCCAACGCGCTCGCCTACATGCGGTGCCTTGTGACGAAGGAGGTGCTCGGCCTGTCGCGAGCCCGCTTCCTGCTCGGCGACTTCATGCCCTGGCTGGAGGCGGAGGGCCCCGGCTACGACCTCATCGTCGCTTCCGGCGTGCTGTACCACTCGCCCGACCCCGTGCGCCTGCTCGAATTGATGGGACGCCGGGCCGGTTCGCTGATGCTTTGGACGCATTATTTCGACGAGGCGGCCATGCCCAAGGGCGATCCACGCCGCCGGCCGTTCTCGGGCAAGGTCGAGCTGCGGGAGGGTGCGGGCGTGACGCTCCGGCTGCACGAGCGCAGCTATCGCAAGGCTTGGCGCAACGCCAAGTTCTGCGGCGGCACGCACGACCGGCATTTCTGGCTGGAGCGCCACGGCATCATGGCGATGCTTGGCGCCAGCGGCTTTTCGCGGATCGTGGTTGCCGACGACCAGCCCGACCATCATTACGGCCCGAGCCTGTCGATCTTCGCCTCGCGGATGCTAGAAGCACTCTGAGCGATGAGGAGGCGGGAGTGACGGCAGGCTTTCTCGACGCGTTCCTGCGCCGCGCCGCGCGCGAACCGGAGGCCGTGGCCTTCGTGTTCCATGGCGAGCCGGACGCGCCGCCGCTGACCAATGCCGCCCTGCGCGATGGGGCGCAGCGCTGGGCCGCGTTGTTTCGCGCCAGGAGCCGTGCCGGCTCGGTGATCCTGCTGTCGCTGCCCGTCGGCCGCGCCCTGCTGGAGGCTTTCGTCGGCGCTCTGATCGCCGGCCGTGTGCCCTCGATGATGCCAGTCCCGAGTGCCAAGCAGGATCCGGACTTGTTCTGGTCGAGCCACGATCGCCTGTTCACGCGGCTCGGCGGCGGCTTGATCGTGACCACACCAGCGAATTCCGCGTCGATCGCCGTCCACATCACGGGCGCGCCGATGATCGTGCTGACGCCCGCCGACGCCGCGACGGAGCGGGTGTCCGCGGAGGTCGCCGTGCATCCCTGGCGCGGCGACGACGTTGCCTGCCTGCAGCACAGTTCGGGCACGACGGGCCTGAAGAAGGGCGTGGCGCTGACCTTCGACGCCATCGACGCGCAGCTTGGCGCGCTGGCCGACACCGTCGGGATCGGTCCGGCCGACACGGTCGTCTCCTGGCTGCCGCTCTATCACGACATGGGCTTCGTCGCCTGCCTGCTGCAGCCGCTGCGCACCGGCATGACCTGCGTGCTGCTCGATCCCTTTGCCTGGCTGCTCGATCCACTGGCCTTCCTCGAAGCCGTCGCGATTCACGGCGGCGCGCTGGCCTGGATGCCGAATTTCGCCTTCGCCCACCTCGTCAACGCCGCCGACGAGACGCGCCGCGTCGATCTCTCCTCGCTGCGCGCCCTGATCGACTGTTCGGAGGCCTGCCGCGTCGAGACGCTCGACGCGTTTTCCGAACGGTTCGGCAGATGGGGCCTGCGACCTGACGCGCCGCGAACCTGCTACGCCATGGCGGAAACCGTGTTCGCCGTTACGCAGAGCCGCGGCGCACCGAGGATCCTGCATGTCGAGCGCGCGCGCTTGGAGGCCGGCCACGCGGTGGCGTCGACGAGCGGCGCGGCACTGGTCAGCTCGGGAGTGCCTTTGCCGGGCGTCGCGCTCGCGATCCTCGACGATGTCGGCGAAGCGCTGGCCGACGGCCGCGTCGGACAGATCGCCGTCGCGGCGCCGTTCCTGTTCCGCGGCTACCACCTCGAGCCGGAGCGCAGCGCCGTGGCGATGCGGCAGGGTTTCTACCTCACCGGGGATGTCGGCTTCCGGCTCGAAGACGATCTCTTCGTGCTCGGCCGCCGCGACGACCTCCTGATCCTGCTCGGCCGCAACGTCTACGCCAACGAGATCGAGAGCCTCCTCGCCGACGTGCCCGGCGTGAAGCCCGGCCGCCTCGTGGCTCTGGGCCTCGCCGACGAGGCGATCGGCAGCCAGGAGCTCGTCGTGATCGCCGAGGCGCTCCCCGGGGTCGACGAGAAGGCGGCGCGCCGCGCGATCCGCCTGCGTCTCGAGAGCATCCTCGCCATCACGCCCAGGCGCATCGTCTTCGTGCGCGCCGGCTGGCTCGTGAAGTCCACCAGCGGCAAGATCGGGCGGGCCGAAAATCGCCGCAAATTGTTGGCCCTCCAGGAGGCCGACGGCAGGCGATCGGCCTGAGTCGGGCGGAGCAGCACGCATGAACGATGTCACCGCGAAGGTGCGCGAGATCGTCGCCCAGTCGTTCGATGTCGATGCGGACGAGCTCGACGATGCCACCACGGCGCGCGACGTCGAGGGCTGGGACTCGCTCGCGCACGCGACCTTGATCCTGCGGCTGCAGCGCATCTTCGGCATCAGGCTTGATCCGGCGGCGGCGAACGGCGCGCAGGACTTGGGCCGTCTCACCGCACTCGTGGCTCAGGCCTTGGATCGGCATGGCTGACCGGCCCCGCAAGCCATCGGCCCGGTACGTCTGCCAGCTGGCGCTGCGCAGGCTGCAGCCGTTCGCCTACGGCACTGCCATGCGGCTGCGCCAGATGCGGCACGACGGCGAGATCGAGGCCCCTGCGCCGTTCGACAGCCGCATTCTGTACCAGCACATGCCGCGCAAGGGGCGCGACGGCTTCCTGTTCCATCGCGACCACGACGCGATCGACCAGCTTTCCGCGACCATCAGGCTGCACCCCCGGCAGCTCGCCGTGTGGACCGACGCTCTCGAGGCGCGACGGGCCTGGTGCAAGCGCAACGACGCCGCCATGCGCTTCCTGATCATCCCGGAGAAGCACGTCGTCTACGAAGAGAAATTGCCGCGCTTCGTCGCCGTCTCGCCGCGCCGTCCGGCAATGCAGCTGCTCGGCGCGCTCGACGAAGCCTCGCGCCGCAAGACGCTCTACCCGGTGGAGGCGCTGAAGGCCGCGAGCCTCGCCA
>CAXTQM010000057.1:5692-10447 GCA_964246205.1 uncultured Beijerinckiaceae bacterium
TCGCGCCGCAAGACGCTCTACCCGGTGGAGGCGCTGAAGGCCGCGAGCCTCGCCAAGTCGACCTATTTCAAGACCGACACGCACTGGAACGCGCATGGCGCCTTCGTCGCCTACGAAGCACTGATCGAGAGCCTGCGCGAAGACATACAGCTCGAGGCCATCCGCGAGAGCGAGCTTCAGTTCAAGCAGCGGCCCTTCGTCGGCGATCTCGGCGTCCGCTACGGCGAGGAGCGCGGCGAGACGCGCGACTCGCTGGTGGCGAGCAGGAGCTACAAGGTCGCCTTCCAGAACAACAATTTCGGGCGCGGCGCCGTCCACGTGTACGAGAACACGCGTCGTGACCTGCCGACCTGCGTGCTCTTTCGCGATTCCTTCGCCAACTATCTCATTCCGTACCTGATGCGCGGATTTTCGACGCTGGTGGCGGTGAGCACGCTATCCTGCCACTACGATCTGCTCGAGCAGCAGCGGCCCGACGTGGTGCTGTTCGTGGCCATCGAACGTTTCCTCGCCACCTTTGGGCGCGGCCAGACGATCGAGCTGCCGCAGGACGCCGAGCGGCAGCCGTTCTTCGAGTTCTCGGGCAGTCGACTGGACGAGATCGCACTGGACCGAAGGGTGTTCCAGGCCACCTTCGATGCCCTCTCGCCCGGCCGTTTGCCACCTTTGGTCCTGAGTGGGGCCCCAGCCGTCGTTCCGCAGATGCAACTGGCTGCGGCAAACGACGCCGCCTGAGGCCTGCCTCGCTTCCGCCGCGCTGGAGATGCTACGCTGCGGCGTTAACGGGACGTTTGCGCATCGGGGATAACGTGGGGGCATGAGTTCCCGAGTTCTTAAGCAAGGTCGTCGCCTCGCCACCTGGACGGCTGCGGTCGCGATGGCGGCGAGCCTCGCGCTCAGCGGATGTGCGACAAATCCTGCGGACAACGCCTTCCCACTCGCGGCGAGCTTCGCGATCCAGGGCATCGATGTTTCCAAATACCAGGGCGACGTCGATTGGCAGGCGGTATCCGACTCGGGTGTCCGTTTCGCCTGGATCAAGGCCACCGAGGGTGGCGATTACCTCGACGAGAAGTTCCGGCAGAATTGGGATGCCTCGCGCAGCGCCGGCGTGATCCGTGGCGCGTACCATTTCGCCTATTGGTGCCGCCCCGCCTCGGAGCAGGCGGCCTGGTTCGTCGCCAACGTTCCCAACGATCCGTTCGCCCTGCCGCCGGTGCTCGACGTCGAGTGGAACCCGACCTCCAAGACCTGCCCGCGCAAGCTGCCGCGCGAACAGGCGCTGGCGATGATGCACACCATCGTCGAGGCAATGGAGCGGGCTTACGGCAAGCGGCCGGTGATCTACACCTCGGTCGATTTCCACCGCGACGTGCTGCAGGGCGAGTTCCAGGACTACCCGATGTGGGTGCGCTCGGTGAAATATTACCCGACGGTCAAGTACGGCGATCGTCACTGGCATTTCTGGCAGCACACGGCGACCGGCACGGTCCCCGGCATCCGCGGCTATGTCGACCGCAACTGCTACTACGGCTCGATCGACGACTGGCAGACCTTCCTCAGCAAAACCTCGCAGGGCTGACAGGCTCACGGCGCCTGCATCGTCGAGGCGAGGTCGAGGTATCGTGCCGGATCGACCGGCTCGCCGGCGATTCTCACTTCATAGTGCAGGTGCGGCCCGGTCGAACGGCCCGTCGTCCCCACCTGGCCGACCGTCGCACCCGCCGCGACCTTGTCGCCGACCTTCACCGCCAGCGCCGACAGATGAGCGTAGCGGGTTGCGTAGCCGTTGCCGTGATCGATTTCGATCAGGGTCCCGTAGCCGCTTTGAGGCCCGGCGATCGTGACCGTGCCGGCGGCGACCGCGTGCACCGGGCTGCCGTAGTCCTCGCGCAGGTCGACCCCGGTGTGGAGCGCCAGCCGGTGGTAGAACGGATCGCTGCGCGCGCCGAAGCCAGAGGTCACCTCGAGCGGTCCCGCGACCGGCTGGCGTAATGGGAGGTGCGCGGCAACCGCGTCGAGCTGCAGCCTGCGCGCCAGAGCGTCTCGGAGCAGCGCGAGATCCTGCTCCGGCGTCAGGGCGTCTGCGGCGAGCGGCACGAAAGGCCCGCCCGTGGCGAGGGGACCGCGCGGCGCCGGCGCCAAGCCGAGCGCGGCGAGGGCCGACTGCTTGCGCGCGTTGGCGTCGTCGGTGCGCGCCCGCATCTCGCCGACGAGGCGGTTTCCACGGGTTTCGAGCTCGGCGAAACGGCCCGTGAGCGCGGCCTCGCTGTCGGCCGCGGCGTGCAGACGCAACTCGCCCGGGCGGCGGGCCTCGCCGAGCAGCGCCTGGAGACCGTCAAGACGGGTCTCGAGCCGATCTCCGCGCGCCGCGAGTTCGCGCAACGCGCCGTCCTCGACGCGACCGTCGCGCAGCGTCTGCGCACTCGCGGCCTCCAGCGCTCCGCGCAGCTCGGCGATGCGATCCTCGTAGGCGTACTGCATCTCGCTCTGGCGGGTGAGCAGCGCCGCCAGCATGGAATCGTGAAACAGAATGTACGAGCCGCTGACGAGACCCCACAGCACGAGCATGGCGCCGATTGCCATGACGGCGGCGTCTCGCATCCCAGGCCGAAACTTGGGCCCGGTGATCCTTGACGAAGTGGGGCTCATCGACGGGATGTCTCGGTGATTCCGACATTGAGCCGCAACATGGTTAAGGCAGCGCTAAGGGCCACTGCCGGCGCTGAGACTGCTTAAACTTGATCGCATCATGTTAAGAGGCGCTTAGGTCTGCGATGCTACGCAACGTCATCGGAGTTTCGATGATCATTTCTTTAGTCAGGCGGCGCTTGGCGACAATGGCGACCGCGACGTTTTATTCGTCGACGCTGACATTGCGCGTCGCGATTTGCCTCGCCGCACTTTGGGCGATCTTCGCGCTAATCGCCGTCGAGACCCGGCAGCACGCATCGGTGCAGGCCGCCACCTTCGGGACCAACGTCGCTTCCCTCGTCGAGACGGCGATCGCGCGCGAGTTCGAAACCTACGATCTTTCCGTTCAGGCGCTCGCCGCCGCATCGGTCGATCCCACGATCCTGGCGCTGTCGCCGGTGCTCAGGCGCAAGGTCATGTTCGACCAGTCGGCGGACGCCTCGAACCTTGGACGGCTGCTCGTCATCGATCGCGACGGGCGCGCTATCGCGGCCTCGAAGGACGACCTGCCCATCGGGCTCGACTATTCCGAGCGCGACTATTTCATCGCGCAACGAGCGGAGCCGAACCTCGGTCTCTTCGTCGGTGGTCCCTTCATCAGCCGCATCGGAGGTCTCCCCTCGATCGGCCTCAGTCGCCGCCGCCTGTCGACCGACGGCAGCTTCACCGGCATCGCCGTCGGCACGATCCGGCTGTCGCTCTTCGAGGGGCTGTTCAGCGCGATCCACTTGTCGCCCGGCAGCACGATCACGCTGCTGAAGCGTGACGGCACCATCCTGACGCGCGTGCCGTTGCGGTTGGACCTCATCGGGCGCAACCTCATCAACGGCGAGCTCGCCAAGGCGCTCGTGCGGGAGGCCGGCATCTTCACCGCCAACTCGCCGGTTGACGGCGTCGAGCGCCTGTTCGCGACGCATCGCGTCGGCGGCCTGCCGCTCTACGTCGTGGTGGGGCTTTCGACGCGCGAGACCTACGCCAGCTGGCGCTGGGAGATGATGGTCATCGGCAGCGGCTTCGCCTTCCTCAGCGCCATCATCGTGCTGCTCGGCTTCAATCTCGGCGGCGAGCTGCGCCGGCGCGGCCGGGCCGAAGCCGTCCTCGCGGAGATGGCCTCGACCGACTACCTGACCCGTCTTGCCAACCGTCGCCGCTTCGACGAGGTGCTGGCGGCGGAATGGCGGCGCGGCGCACGCGCCCGAAGCCGGTTGTCGCTGCTGATGGTCGACGGCGACTTCTTCAAGAGCTTCAACGACACCTACGGGCACATCGAGGGCGACCGCGCGCTGCGCGCCATCGCCGACGCGCTCAAGACCTGCGTCGACCGGCCCGGCGACCTCGTCGCCCGCTACGGCGGCGAGGAGTTCGCCGTGCTGCTGCCCGCGACCGACGGCGGCGGCGCGACGACCGTCGCCTCGGCCATCCGTGCGGCGATCGATGCCCTGGATCTCATCCACGCCGCGGCACCGGGCGGCCGGTTCACGGTGAGCATCGGCATCGCCTGCCGCGTGCCGGACGTGTCGGTCCGGTCCGAGACGCTGGTCGAGGCCGCCGACGCGGCGCTTTACGTCGCCAAGGGCGAAGGACGCGACCGCATCGTCATGGAAGGCGAGCCTTCAGCGCCGCCCATGATGCTGGAACGCCGGGTGGCGTAGCCCGAGGTCGCGCTGTCGCCTTCGCGCGGCACCGCCGATGTGCATCTCGACAAATTTTCATCGATCTGTCACCGAATTTCCCAAGCTGGAGAACCGGCCTGGGGAAGACGCGCACCATGGATCTCGACGTCGATCTGCTGCGCGAGCTGATGTTCTCGCTGGAAGCCCGGCAGCTGTCGCCTCGCGCCACGATCGTTCTCTCGCTCGCGGAGGAAGCGGCGGAGTTCGGCAGCTCGCAGCTGCAGATCGAGAGCAGCCTCGATGCCCTGCTCGAACTCGATTACATCGATGGCGCCGGTCACGACGAGGAGGTCGGGTTTTGGCTGTTCCGCAAGCTGACCCGCAAAGGCATGCAGTTCGTGCGTGCGACCCGCGAGCCGCGGGACTGGCAGCGGATCAAGAGCCGCTT
>CAXTQM010000058.1:0-6054 GCA_964246205.1 uncultured Beijerinckiaceae bacterium
CTACGTCTACCCCTCGGTGGCCGAGGCGCTGGGCCGCAAGACGCCGGAAGGCAAGCTACTGGAAACGGACGCCGACTTCGTCGAGGCGCTGCTCGAGACCGAAGGCGTCGCCGTGGTGCAGGGCACGGCCTTCGGCCAGGGCCCCAACTTCCGCCTGTCCTATGCCACGGCGACGCCGGTGCTGGAGGAGGCCTGCGGCAAGATCCAAAGGTTCTGTGCCTCGCTGAACTGAGCCCGCTCGCCGCCGCAGTTTGCGGCGGCGCTCCGCCGTGTCGTGCGGCGCCGGTCAGTAGCGCGCGCGGATCGGCACGGGTGCCGGCGCGACGGGGGCGACGTAGAGCGGCACGATCACGCGCAGCCAGCCGCGCGTCTCCTTGCCGGTGTAGTTGTGGGTGGTGACGTCGCGGGTCACGATCGCCTCCAGCGCGACCTTGCCGAAATTGTAGCCGACGAGGCCGCCGGCGGCGATCTGGCCGACGCGCTTGTAGGTGTAGCCCGTCGGCGAGTTCAGGTCGGACGAGCCGAAGGCGACGCCGCCGATCTCGAACTTGTCGAACTTCTTGGTCGCCGTGATGTCGACGTTGACCCAGTCGGCATAGATGGTGCGCGACGTGTAAAGGCCGTTGATGGCGTCGACCGTGATGTTGAAGCCGTTACCGGTGTAGCTGAGCGCGCCGCGCTGCTCGAACGAGCTCTGCTTGAACAGGGGCGAGCCGCTTTCGGCGGCGCGGACGCCCGCGAAATAGCTGCCGCCAAAGCCGCCGCCGAAATCATGCGCGAGGTAGGCGCCAAACAGCTGCGGATTGACGAAGAAGCGGTCGGCCGCGGTGTTGGTGGTGGCGACGGTCGGCGCCAGGTAGAGCACCTCGAGCCGGGTGCGATAGAAGGTGAAGGGCGTCGACCAGACGATCGCGGTCAGGTTCACCTCGGTCTTGGCGACCGTGTTGTCTCGATTGCCGTAGGACGAAATGTTGTTGAAGAACACACCTTCCGGCAGCGGCACGCCGGCCGCCACGCCGAGCGTGCCGCCCGGCTGGAGAACGCTTGCGGCCCGAGCGCCCAGACCCATCGAAAGCAGCGCGGCGGTGGCGAGAAGCAGGCGATTCATGACGGACTCCGTTGAGGACGTCATGAAAGGGTCATCGTAGGCTCATTCGGCAACGTCAAAACGCGGGCAGATTGCCTCAACATCGCGAGAGCAGGCCTTCAAGCAAACGATGCTGCTTGTTGCGTAAGCAATTCAGCACCTTAGGCCGATGCCGTTGCATTTTTGCTTGCCGAAAGGCCGCCTTGCTCCTTCGAGCCTTGAGCTTGCACCGAGCACGCCAAACGACCACATCGACGTCGGGCCGCCATCGGCCGAAGGAGCGCTCCATGCCCCAACCCGGCGGCCGCATGTTCGATGATTTCTCCAAGCTGATGACCGACGCGTCGGGCTTCGCTTCCGGCATGCGCCGCGAAGTCGAGACAGTGGTGCGCGGCCAGGTCGAACGCCTGCTCGCGGCGATGGACGTCGTATCGCGCGACGAGTTCGAGGCGGTGAAAAGCATGGCCGCACTCGCCCGCGACGAGAACGAGCGACTGGAGCGCCGGCTGCTCGAACTGGAGCGCAAACTCGGCACCGCGCCGACGCCGCCGCCGGGTGCCGGGCCGATCGGCATCTAGTCCCAGGCCGGGCGCGCCTCCGCGAGCCGGCCTCCGAGCCGTATCGGCGCCACCATGACGGCCTTGCCTGAGGCGTCGGTCTCGACGGCGACGCCGCACAGCGTCGCGGCGCCCAGCGCCGGCTCATAGCGGGCGCCGGGCGTCTTGCGGGTCATCCGGCGCACCGGCTCTTCTTTGTCCATGCCGATGACGCTGTCGTAGTCCCCGGTCATGCCGGCATCGCTCATGTAGGCGGTGCCGCCGGACAGGATCTGGCAGTCGGCCGTGGGCACGTGCGTGTGCGTTCCGACGACGAGAGAGGCGCGACCGTCGCAATGGTGGCCGAACGCCATCTTCTCGCTGGTCGCCTCGGCGTGGAAGTCGACGATCGCCGCGTCGCAGACCCGGCCCAGCGGGCAGGCCTCGAGTTCGCGGTCGATCGCCGCGAAAGGATCATCCATCGCATCCATGAAGACACGGCCCATGGCATTGACCACCAGCACGCGGGCACCCGACGCGGTCTCGACCAGCGCGGTGCCGGCGCCGGGCGTGCCCGGGGGATAGTTCAACGGCCGAATCAGCCGGGGCTGCCGGGCGATGAAGACCAGTGCCTCGCGCTGATCGAAGGAGTGGTTGCCGAGCGTCACGCAATCGGCTCCCCCGTCAAGGAATTCCTGGCAGATCGCCTCGGTGATGCCGAAGCCGCCGGCCGAGTTCTCGCCGTTGACCACCACGCAGTCGAGCGCCCAGCGCCGGCGCAGATCGGGCAGCCGCTCGGCCACGACCGTGCGGCCGGCCCGGCCGATGACGTCGCCGATGAAGAGGAGCCGCATCAGGATCGATCCTTCGCCGCTGCGCGGAGGAGGATCAAGCGACGCACACGATCACATCCTTCTCGGTGATCACGGCGTCGAGCGGCTCGTCGTGGTCGTCGGCGGGAACGAAAAGCACCTCCTGCGCGGCAAAGGCCAAACCGATCGCGGCGATCTGCTTTCGCGCGCGCAGCGCCGCCAGCGTGCGGTCGTAGAAGCCGGCGCCATAGCCGATGCGATGGCCGCGGCGATCGAAGGCGGCGAGCGGCACGAACAGCAGATCGGGCACGATCGTTGCGGCATCGGTCGGCGGCTCGGGGATGTCCATGCGTCCCGGCATCATGATCGTATCGGGCGTCCAGCGGCGGAAGACGAGCGGGGTGCCGATGCGGCCGGTCACGGGCAGGCCGACCTCGTGGCCGGCGGCGTGCAATGCGGCGCAGAGCGGATGAGTCGGAAGCTCGTCGCGTATCGACCAGAACACCGACACAGCCCTGGCACTCTGCGCAGCGGCCATTTCGGGTCCAAGGCGGGCGAGACGTTGCGCGAAGGCAGATGCAGCGGTGGGATCAATGGCGGCGCGGAGTGCCAGAGCCGCCGTGCGCAAAGCTTGCTTGTCGAGCGTGTTGGCCTCGCGGACGTCGAAAACAGGTGCGGGCCACAGTGACCGTGGGACATCGACCCCGGGAACCTACAACGTAGGTGGGCGCCGTGTGCCCAAGTCCACGGACGAGGGCAGGGACAGCTCCCTAGAGATCGATAAGGCCCCGGGAATACAGATCCAACACGAGTCCCGCAGCGCCGCATCATGAATGTAGGGCATATCGCCCGACGCCGCCAGAGCCTCACGGCTCCGCGGCAAACGAAAAGGCCCGCCGAAGCGGGCCTTGTACGAACAGTGGCGCTCAGGCGTGCCGCAAACTCGCGCGACTCACGGTCACCGTGTCCTGCCCGACCCGGACGATGCACTGCGACGATCCCGGTACGGGCTCGGCATCCACCATGACGACGTCGAGACCGACCATGCTCCAATCGTCCTCGAGAAGGGCGACGTGGTCGCCGGTTTGGAAATCGGTGTCACCGGTGCTGTCCATGATCGCGACCTCAAGTGCGCAGGGTTGTGCCAGCTAGGTTCGGCCGACGCTTTGACCGGAGATGAACCGTTGTTCATCTTGGCAAGTTCCTTATGCCTAATGACCCATAAATCAAAAATGGTTCTTGCTGCACGTAATACCTTGCCTCGTTGCTGTGCAAGCTTGCGGCAGGGTCCTGGTACATGACAACACGTCAGCGTGAAGCCAATCACCAAATTTCAAGACCATTCCGTCGGGCCGCACGATGTCGGCGGTCGGCCGTCGCCGATGCCGGACAAGGACGAGCACCCGCACGCCCTTTGGGAGTACCGTGTCGACGCCATGATGATGCTGCTGTCACATCCCTCGCGGAAGCTGCTGGTGGTCGACGAGCTACGCCGCGCCGTCGAAGGGCTCGGCCCTGGCGTCTACGAGAGCATGGGCTATTACGAGCGATGGATCGCCGCGATCACGCGGCTGATGATCGAACGCGGCGTTGTCACCAGCGACGAGCTCGGCCGCCGCATGGCGGAGGTCGCGGCGCGCGAGCCGGCGCCATGAGCTTCGCCCGTGGCGAGCGGGTCAGGGTGCGCGCGGCCTGGCCGCCCGGTCACATCCGCACCCCGGCCTACGTGCGCGGCCGCGCCGGCGCGGTGGTCGCGACGCTTGGCCCGCATCCCAACCCGGAGGAACTGGCGTTCCGCCGCCCCGGGCTGCCGGCGCCGATGCTCTACCGCGTGCGCTTCGCCCAGCCCGAGCTGTGGCCGGACTATGCCGGCTTGGCTGACGACACGCTGGACGTCGAGATCTACGAGCACTGGCTGGAGGCGGAGCGTTGAGCGAGCGCCACGACCATCCCCATGCGGTGATCATCCATGCCGAAGGGCCGCCGACGCATTGGCAGGCGATGGAGATCGCGCTCCGCGAGCTGCTGATCGAGAAGGGCGTGTTCGACGCCGCCGACGTCGCCCGCGAGGTCGAGGCGATGGAGGGCCGCGACGCCGGCACCGGCGCACGCATGGTAGCGCGCGCCTGGACCGACCCGGCTTACAAGGCGCGGCTGCTCGCCGATGCCGGAGCCGCGGCGGCCGAGTTCGGCTTCGAGACCGGCCCCTACCGCATACTGGTGATGGAGAACACGGCCGAGGTCCACAACATGATCGTGTGCACGCTGTGCTCGTGCTACCCGCGCGTGCTGCTCGGCCTGCCGCCGGCCTGGTACAAGGGCCTGGCTTACCGCTCGCGCGCGGTGCGCGACCCGCGCGGCGTGCTGGCCGAGTTCGGGTTGGTGCTGCCCGAAACCGTCACCCTTCGCGTCCACGATAGCACCGCCGACATGCGTTACATGGTGCTGCCGCTTCGCCCGGCCGGCATCGAAGGCTGGGACGAGGCGCGGCTTGCTGCGCTGGTGACCCGCGACAGCCTCATCGGGGTGGCGCAGGCGCTGCCGGCGTAGGCTTGTCCGGCATGGGCGAAGCCGGCCCGACCAGCGCGGCCACCTCGCTCCGCAGCTCGGGCAGCACGTCGGCGTCGAACCACGGGTTCTTTTTCAGCCAGCCGGAGTTGCGCCAGGAGGGATGGGGCAGGGCGATGATGCGCGGCGCCTCGCCGGCGTGGTCACGCCAGGCGCGCACCAGATCCTCCAGCTTCATGGAGGGCCGCAGCGGCCGCCCGAGCCGGCGGAAGTGGTAGGCCTGGGCATAGCGGCCGATGGCGAGGATCAGCTCGATCTGCGGCATCAGCGCGAACAGCCCGTCGTGCCATTCCTCCTCGCATTCGCGGCGCGGCGGCAGGTCGCCCTTGTCGGGCGTATGGCCGGGGAAGCAGAAGCCCATCGGCCCGATCAGCACATTGTTCTCGTCGTAGAAGGTCGGTCGGTCGACGCCCATCCAGAAGCGCAGGCGGTCGCCGGACGGGTCGTCGAAGGGCAGCCCGGAGTTGTGCGCGCGGATGCCCGGCGCCTGGCTGGCGATGAGCAGCCGCGCCCGCGTGTTGACGCGCAGGATCGGGCGCGGCTCCTGCGGCAGGGGAGGGCCGTAGCGCGGGGCGTCGCGGCACACCCGGCAGCGGCGGATCTCGTGCGCCAGCGCGGCCGCGGGATCGGACAAGGGTGACGTCATTGCCGCGATGCTTAACGGAGCCGGTCGCCGCCGCGCCAGTGGGCAGGAGAGCGCGCGGCTCCTCGCGGCTGGGGAAAGCCTTGCCATAGGCGTGAATTCGACCGGTTTCGTCAGCGCCGCGTTAACCTTTTGACCGTCATGATCCCGCCCGTCCTCTTAGCGATCGGCCCATGACCGAAGTCACCGCCGAAATGATCGAGCGCGGCCGCGGCGCCGATCCCCGGATTGCGGCCGACCGGCGCCGCCGCGCCCGCGACGTTCGCGATGCGCGCGAGAAGCTCACCTCGGCGAGCAGCGGGCATCGGGCCTTCGATCTGGAGCTGCTGCGCCTCTAAGCCGACCCGCGCCAGGCAGCGCCGCCTTGGCTGGCCCTGCTCGGCGCCGTCTTGGTGATGGTGCTGGTAG
>CAXTQM010000058.1:6064-10251 GCA_964246205.1 uncultured Beijerinckiaceae bacterium
CTCCCACCGCAGGACGCCGACGGTCACGCCGGCACCGTTGGTCTGGGTCGCCGTGAACACCGCCGCGATCCTCACCGGCAGCGCATTAGCCGGGCGCTTCCTGCGCCGCGTCGGCGTGACCGTCGGCGTTTTGCGGTGGGAGCGCATCTTCACCGTCGTCGAGACCCTCCAGGGCTGCCTCTGGGCAATCGTCGTCGTCTTCGCACGCGCGAGCAGCGATCCGCGGCTCGCCACCTTCCTGCTGGTGGCGCTGCTGCTGATCGCGGCGATGAACGCCACCGTCACCGCTTCGATCCCCGCCGCCGTCTACGGGGCGCTGGCGCCGATCACCGTCGCCGAGGTGGTAGCGATGCGCCCGTTGGAGCACAACGGCTCCGATGCGCTGCTCGCCGGACTGGCGCTGGGCACGCTGGCCTATTTCGTGGTGCTCGCCCGCGACCTGCGCGTCGCGGCGCTGCAGTCGCTGAGCTACCAGGCCGAGAAGGACGACCTCATCGCGGAGCTGGAGCGTTCCAAGGCCAACAGCGACCTCGCCCGGCATCGCGCCGAGGAGTCCAACCTCGCCAAGTCGCGCTTCCTCGCCACCATGAGCCACGAACTGCGGACGCCGCTCAATGCCATCCTCGGCTTCTCCGAGGTGATGAAGTCGGAGCTCTTCGGCAGCCATCTCGTGCCGGCCTACAAGGACTACTCGCAGGACATCCATTCCAGCGGCGAGCACCTGCTGATGCTCATCAACGAGATCCTCGACCTGTCGCGCGTGGAGGCGGGCCGCTACGAGCTGCGCGAGGAGCCAGTCGACCTGCGCGCCGTGCTCGAGGAGTGCCGTCACCTGCTGGCGCTGCGCGCCAAGAAGAAGGGCCTCGTCATCCAGGAGGATCTCGGCCCGCCGCTGCCGCGGCTCTGGGCCGACTCGCGCGCGCTGCGGCAGGTTGCGCTGAACCTGCTGTCCAACGCCATCAAGTTCACGCCGCAGGGCGGCGGCGTGTCCCTTTCGCTGCGCGCCGCGGCGGACGGCGGCCAGTCCTTCTCCGTCGCCGACACCGGCCCGGGCATCCCCGATTCGGAGATCCCCGTGATCATGTCCTCGTTCGGCCGCGGCTCGCTGGCGCAGAAGACGGCGGAAGAGGGCTCCGGCCTCGGCCTGCCCATCGTCAAGGGCCTGGTCGAGCTGCACGGCGGCACGTTCGATTTGAAGTCGCGCATTCGCGAGGGCACCACGGTGACGGTGCATCTCCCGCCGGAGCGGGTGATGAGCGTGCTGGCGCCCATAGAAGTCGAGCTGCCGGTGATGCTCGACGCGGCCTGATCGCTTGCGGTAGCGCCTGTTTCGCTCGCGTCGTAACGGCCGTGTCTCTTCGCCTCGTTCCTAGTTATTCACGACGGGCGTCGGCAAACCTGTTCGATCGGCGAGGCGGAACGAGCGACTTGTGCGGTCCGGAAGATACGACCTTGTCGCGCGACAGGTCGGGAACGAGAAGCGGGAAACACGGTTGGCGCGGGACACACAAAAAACGTCCGGAGGAAACCTTATGAAGACCGCTCTCATCGCCCTTGCCACCCTCGCCATGTTGTCAGGCGTCGCTTCTGCCCAGTCCGACAAGCAGATGAATTCGGAGAAGACGTCGCCCGGCACCACCGGGGCGATGAAGACGCCGACCGCTCCGGCCGTGGCGACCAGCCCGCAGGAAGTCCAGGAGCAGCAGGGCGCTTCCGCCAAGAACTCCGCCGGCACCGTTGGCGCGGCGCCGGGTGCCGACACCAATTCGCAGTCAGCGACCGAGACGAACAAGTCCAAGTAAACTGCGATCTTCGATCCAAAATTGTGGGCCCGCGTTTCACCACGCGGGCCTGCTGCGTTTCAGGCGCGGCGCTGCGGATGGCTGTTCCGCCGCACGTTGGTCGGCTGACCGCATCCGCCAACCATGCACGAGCGCTTAACTCTGCCTTTCAAATGCCACGCGGTAGAAATTGGCTGTGGCGAGCCAGCACTATCGAGGCGGCGGCTCGACTCGTATTCCACCCACGCGGTCGGGACGGGGCGGCCGAGCATGTCCGGGATGAGCTGGTGAGCGAGAACACGCTGAGCCTGAACAAGACCGTCGTCCTCTTCGGCATCGCCGTGCTCGGCATGATTATGTTCGCGGTAATCGTGACCATGCCCACGGCCGGGCGGCTGATGGCGAGCCAACGCGCGTTGCGTTCGCCCTGCCATACCGAGCAGGTGCCGTTAGACCAGGGCTACGGCGTCAGCCGTTTCGTCGAGCGACGCGTCTGCGACGACGAATGATCACAGCCTGAGGAAGCGCCGTGCGCCGTCATCCCATCGTCACCTGCAGTCGCTATCGGCGGCGGATGCTCACCTAGAGGCGGGGATTCGCTCGGCATGACCCGGATGACGCAGGCGGTACGGCGCGCCACCATCGAGGGTCTCGACACCGCGGTCCATCGGTCTCGAGCGCTGTCGCGCGCCGGAGCGCTGGAGCGCCTCTTCACCCTGGCGTTCCGCGGCCTCGTGTACCCGCAGATCTGGGAGGACCCGGCGATCGACATGGAGGCGCTGGCGCTTCGCCCGAGCGACCATGTCGTGGCGATCGCGTCCGGCGGCTGCAACGTGCTGTCCTACCTGACAGCGGGTCCGGCGCGAATTTCGGCCGTGGATCTCAACGGCGCCCACGTCGCGCTAGGCCGGCTGAAGCTCTGCGCGGCCAAGACCCTGCCGGACCACGCCAGCTTCCTGCGCTTCTTCGGCGACGCGGCCTCGCGCGAGAACGTCACCGCCTTCGATCGCTGGATCCGTCCCGCGCTCGATCCGGTGAGCGTCGCCTACTGGAATGGGCGCCGGGCTTGGGGCCGCCGCCGCATTTCCGTGTTCGCGCGCGGCTTCTACCGCTACGGCCTTCTCGGCAAGTTCATCGGCTCGGGCCACTTGCTCGGCAAGCTCTACGGCTGCGACCCCGAGGCCATTCTGCGGGCTGGGACGCTGGCCGAGCAGCGCGAAGCCTTCGACCGCGGCATCGCCCCGCTGTTCGACAAGGGGCTCGCGCGCTGGATCTGGAACCAGCCGGCCTCGCTGTTCGGCCTCGGCATTCCGCCGGAGCAGTACCGCAAGCTCGCCGCCGACCGACCCGGCGGCATTGCCGCCGTGCTGCGGCACCGTCTCGAGCGGCTCGCCTGCGATTTCCCCGTCCGCGACAACTACTTCGCCTGGCAGGGCTTCGGCCGCCGCTACGCCAGCGGCCCTGACGCCTCGCTACCGCCCTACCTGCAAGCCCGCCATTTCGACACGGTGCGCGCCCGCGCCGACCGCGTCGGCTACCACCAGCGATCGATGACCGGCTTCCTCGAAACCCAGCCCGCCGGAAGCGTCGACGCCTTCGTGCTGCTCGACGCGCAGGACTGGATGGGCGACGACGACCTCGCCGCGCTGTGGAGCGCAATCGGCCGCACCGCGGCGCAGGGCGCCCGCGTCATCTTCCGCACCGCCGCTGACGAGAGGCTGCTGCCGGGCCGTCTTCCGCCGCGCCTGCTGGCGCCCTGGCGCATCGAAGAGGCCGAGTGCCGCGCCTGGTGCGACCGCGACCGCTCCTCGATCTACGGCGGCTTCCACCTCTATCGCCTCGCCGCATGAGCGACGCCTCGGCCGAAGCCGGCCGGCTGATGGACGCGATCTACGCGCGCCAGCGCTACGTCTACGACGCCACCCGCAAATACTACTTGCTCGGTCGCGATGGGCTGATCGCCGATCTGCATCCGCCGGCCGGCGGCAGCGTGCTCGAGATCGCCTCCGGCACCGGCCGCAACCTCGTCGCCATCGCCCGGCGCTATCCCGACGCGCGCTGCTACGGCTTCGACATTTCCGCCGCCATGCTCGTCACAGCACGGCAGTCGGTCGCCCGCGCCGGCCTGGGATCGCGGATCATCTTGGGCGAGGCCGACGCAACGCGGTTCGATCCGGTCGCGCTGTTCGGCCAGGCGCGCTTCGATCGGATCGTGATCTCCTACGCGCTGTCGATGATCCCGCCCTGGAGGGAGGCCCTGCGCCATGCCGCGGGGCTGTTGGCGCCCGGCGGCTCGTTGCACCTCGTCGATTTCGGCGACGGCCAGGGTCTGCCCGCCGCCTTCAACGCCGGCCTCCAGGCCTGGCTCGCCAAGTTCCATGTCGCCCCGCGCCGCGACCTGCCGGA
>CAXTQM010000059.1:0-10055 GCA_964246205.1 uncultured Beijerinckiaceae bacterium
GAGGAGCGCATCACCGCCGCGATGGAGACCGCGGAAGCCGCGCGCCGTCAGGCCGAGACGGCCAACCAGGCGAAATCCGACTTCCTCGCCGCGATGAGCCACGAGATCCGCACGCCGCTGAACGGCATCATCGGCTTCACCGGCCTGATGCTCGACGATGTCGCGCTCGCCGGCGATCTGCGCCGGCACGCCGAGATCGTCGCCTCGTCGGGCGCGGCACTGCTGACGGTGATCGACGACATTCTCGACTTCTCCAAGATCGAGGCGGGCGCGATCGAGATTGAGGAGGTCGCCTTCGCGCCTCGCGCGGTGATCGCCGACGCACTCTCTATCGTGCGCGGTATGGCCACCCGCAAGACGCTCGAGATCGTGGCCACGATCGACCCGGCGCTGCCTGAGGGCCTGCTCGGAGACCGCGCGCGCATCCAGCAAATCCTGCTGAACCTGCTGAATAACGCGGTGAAATTCACGGCCTCCGGCTCGGTGACCCTGAACGTGCGCGTGGAGCGGTTTGATGCCGCCGGCATCAAGCTGCGGCTTTCAGTGGTGGACACCGGCATTGGCATCCCCAAAGCCAAGCAAGACCGGCTGTTCCGCCGCTTCAGCCAGGCCGACGCCTCGGTGTCGCGCCGGTTCGGCGGCTCCGGGCTCGGGCTGGCGATCTGCAAGCGCCTTGTCGAACTGATGGGCGGCGAGATCGGCGTGTTCTCGGAAGAGGGTCGCGGCTCGAACTTCTGGTTCACCCTGACGCTGCCCCGTGCGCGCGTGCCGGTGCTTGCCGTCTCCGCCGCAGACCCAACGGTTGGCCGCGGCGGCTACCTCCTCCTGGTCGAGGATGTCGACGTCAACCAGGTGCTCGCGCGCGCCCTGCTGGAGGCCGACGGCTTTCGCGTCGACGTGGTCGAGTCCGGCGAGGCGGCGCTCGAGGCTTTGGCCGGCGGGGCGGCAAGCTACGATCTCGTGCTCATGGACGTGCAGATGCCGGGCATGGGCGGCGTTGCCGCGACCTCGGCGATCCGCGCACTGCCCGGCTGCGCCAAGCTGCCGATCGTCGCCATGACCGCCAACGTTCTCCCCGAGCAGGTGCGCTCCTTCAAGGACGCCGGCATGGACGACCACATCGGCAAGCCGATCGATCGGCGCGAGCTGCGCGCCAAGCTGGCACGTTGGTTGGAGCCGCGACCCGACGCACCCTTGCTGCCGATGGCGCCCACGGTGCTCGACGAGGTCACCTTCGACACGATCGCCGATCTGCTCGGGCCGGCAAAGACACTGTCGACCCTGCAGAAGCTGGTGGTCGAGCTGGAAACGCGGTTCACGCCTGCATCGCGGGGCGCCGAGGGCCGTGAGCGCTTCAAGCGCGACGCGCACGTCGTGACCTCGATTGCCGGCATGATCGGCTTCGCCGACCTGTCGCGCCGCTGCTCGAATCTCCTCGCGCTCGAGCTCGGCGACGCGGATTTCGACCTGGCGGCCGAAGCCATCGTTGCCTCCAAAGAGGCAGCCAGCCGGCGCCTGCTGACGCTTATCGGCGAACGCGCCACGCGCGTCGCCTAATCAGGAGCGCCAGCGTTTGGCGGCCTCGACCATGTAGTCGCGGAAGACCTGCACGCGGGCGACATTCTTCATCTCCTCGGCATAGACGAAGAAAACCTCCAGCTCCGGCGTTACCGTCTGCGGCATCAGCACCACGAGCTGGCTGTCGGGATCGACGAGGTAATCCGGCAGCGTGGCGATGCCGAGCCCATCCACCACCGCGCGGTACAGCGCCGGGATGTTGTTGACGGCGAAGGCCGCCGGTCGCGGGTTCTTGGCGCCGCGCTCCAGGTGAAGGTGAGCGTTGAGGTTGTCGATGAGGAAGCTGTTGCCGGCAAAGCTGAGGCCGAGCAGCCGATGGTCGTCGAGATCGTCGAGCGTCTTGGGCTCGCCGTGCTCCTTCACGTAGGTCGGCGAGGCGTAGAGGTGATAGGAGATCGAGAACAGCCGGCGGCGGATCAGGTCGGGCTGCGCCGGTTCGCGCAGGCGGATCGCGACGTCAGCCTCGCGCATGCCGAGATCGAGATCGTCGTCCGTCAGCAGCAGCTTGACCTTGACGTCGGGATAGGCGTCGAGGAAGCCCTTCATACGGGGCGTCAGCCAGCCCGTGCCGAAACCGAGATTGGTGGTGATGCGAAGGTCGCCCTTCGGCCGCTCCCGGCTGTCGGTCAGGCGCGAGCGCGTGGCGTCGAGCTTGGCGATGACGTCCTGCACGGTGCGGAACAGGTCCTCGCCCTGCTCCGTCAGCATCAGGCCGCGGGCGTGACGGTGGAACAGCGGAGTCGCCAAGTCGCGCTCCAAAGCGCTGACCTGCCGGCTCACCGCCGACTGACTGAGGTTCAGCGCGTCGCCGGCATGGGTGAACGATCCGGCTTCGGCCGCGGCGTGAAAGATGCGCAGCTTGTCCCAGTCCACCGTGTCGTCCCCATCGTGTCGCCGGCACGCCGGAAGCGCCTCTCCTTTCGATAGACTACCGCTGCGTTCCTGTCATGGCTGGCCGGTGGAAAACCGGTGAAATGGTGACCCGTCAAACGCCCAGTCTTGTTCCTGTCGACCAAAAGTCGAGACGAAGGAGAAAGAAAAGAAGGGCTTCGCCGACTTGAATAGCATGGCTTCGGCCCCGGGCTTCTGCTTACGTTACGTTCGCCTCGACCATCCTCGCGATGAGCCCGCGAGCCTCCTCGCGCTCGCATAGCCATGACCGGCGAGACCAGCTAGACGGATCCTCCGTGCTTCGAAAGTCCGCACGTGCCTCGCCTGTCGCCCCGCGCCCGTACGATCCGGCGAAGGATGCCGCGCGGCTGCTCGGCTGGTTCGGCCTGACCGTCCTGATGATCGGCGCGCCATTGATCGGTGTGCTGTCGCGCCGCGCCCTGCTCGTCTTTCTCCCGGTCGGCGCGGCCATCCTTGCGGCTGGTTATGGCTTGTCGGTGTCACGCGTTGGCCTGCGTGCGTTGCGGGATGCCTTCGCCTCGCCGATCGGGCTTTGCGGCCTCTTCCTGGCGGCCTGGACGGGGCTGTCGCTCGCCTGGACGCCTTTCCCCGAGCTGGCGCTGCCGCGTTTCGCCGCCACCGCGTCCACCGTGCTCGTGGCGGCGGTGATCATCGCCCACATCCCGGAACGGCGCGCCCGACCCTACCTCTACCTGTTGCCGGGGGGCGTAGCGGCCACGTCGCTCGCCACGCTGGGTCTCGCACTGCTCGGCCCGACCTCGTTCCGCGGCGGCACCGAGTTCGATCCCTCTCTGCTGGAGCGTTCGGTGCTGACCCTCGCCGTGCTGGCTTGGCCGGCGTTCGGCGCGCTCGCCGCCTTCGGCCGCTGGCGTTTAGCCGCTGCACTCGCCGCGCTCGTCGCCGCGACCCTGGCCGCCGCCGACGCTCGCATCGCCATGGCGGTCTTCGCCTTGGCGGCGCTGGCCTTCGCCGGCGCCGGCCCGTCGCATCGACTGGGCACGGGGTCGGCGATCGTCTTTGCCGGCCTGGTCTTGATGGCGCCGCTGCTGCCGTTCGCGCTCGCGCCGCTGGCCAAGGCGCTGCCGCCGGTCGGCGCCAGCACCGTGGCGGCCATGACCGACTGGCGCAACCTCGTCGCTGCTGATTTACCGCGCCTGCTCACCGGACACGGACTCGACCAGGCGCGGCTCGGCGTTTTCACCGGTTTCCTGCCGCCGCACGCTCCCCGGACGATCCTCTTCGAGGTTTGGTACGATCTCGGCCTTCTTGGTGCCGCCGCGCTCGCCGGGCTGTTCGCTTTGGGCCTTCGCGCGGCGGCCGAAGCGGCGCCCTACGTCGCGCCGGCGCTCGTCGCCGGGTTGGTCGCGACGCTCACCATCGCGATCTTCGGCATCGCCACCGCCGAACTGTGGTTCGTCACCTTGGTGAGCCTCCAGGCTATCGCCTTCGGGCTGTTGGCGCGCTCCAGCCGCAACAGCAGGCCGCACGTCGCGGCACATGAAATCGGCGCGTCCGGGGGTGCGGCGACGCCTGATCGTCGCCCGCGAAACCCCTTGCCGACGAGCGGAATCCAAGCCTAACATCGGTTCATGGTCGAGACGCTCATCACGATCCGCAATGCGCGGGAGGAGGATGCCCATGGCATCGCCGACGTGCACGATGCGGCGTGGCGGGACGCCTATCGCGGCATCATCCCGGGGCGCGAGCTCGAAAAGATGATTGCGCGGCGCGGACCGGCTTGGTGGCATTCCGCGATCGTGCGTAAGTCTCGCCTCGTGGTGTTGGACTTCGACGAGACGATCAGCGGCTACGCCAGCTACGGTCGCAACCGCGTGCCCTCGATGCCCTATGGCGCCGAGATTTTCGAGCTCTACATCGCGCCCGAGTTCCAGGGCCTCGGCTTCGGCCGGCGGCTGTTCGAGGTCGCCCGCGGCGACTTGCATGATCATGGCTACAAGTCGCTGATCGTCTGGGCTTTAGCTGACAACGAGCGCGCCATCGCTTTCTACAAACGGCTTGGCGGACGCTTCGTGCGCGAGGCGCAGGAGCGGTTCGGCTCCGAGATGCGCGCGCGGGTGGCCTTCGCGTTCGATTGATGCCAGCCGCTGTGCTATAGTCGCAATGGAGTTTTCAGCGGCGCGAACCGGATGCGCGATGCTCTTTGATACGCCTCAGCTCTCGAAGAATTCGTAGGAAATTTTCTCGCCCTGCAGGCAGGTACGCTCGCCCGCGTTCTTGGCCATGCCGGCGACGATCAACTCGCGACCAAGGCAGTCCTGTCGTCGATCGAGACTGATGTCGGGGTCCTGAGGACAGTTGTTACGGTTCTCAAGACCGATGTCACGGCCCAACAACGATATCGCGGTCCTGGAGGTTCGCGTGGTCAAGGCGATCAGCCTGCTGCGTGCCGACACGACCCGGTAGGTTGTCATGGCCATCGGCTTCAACTTCTTGGCAACGGCGGGCCTGGTGATAGCGATGGTCAAGATCTTCGGCAGATAACTAACTCAGCGGGATCAAAGCAGAGGAGCGACCGCAGCTTCCCTCTCCTCCGGGCCTCTGCTAGGCAGCGCGCCTCGCCGCCTCGCGGCGCAACATCATCTATCGAGCGTCCCTTGAGCCCTGGGACGCGGAGCCAGCCATGCAGATCGAGAAGCTCGCCGTCGGCACCAACCCGCCCGAGGACATCAACGTCATCATCGAGGTGCCGATCGGCGGCGAGCCGATCAAGTACGAGATGGACAAGGCCTCGGGCGCGCTCGTAGTCGACCGCTTCCTCTACACCTCGATGCGCTACCCCGGGAACTACGGCTTCATCCCGCACACCCTGTCGGAGGACGGCGACCCCTGCGATGTCGTCGTCTGCAACACACGCGCGATCGTGCCCGGCGCGGTGATCTCCTGCCGTCCCGTCGGCGTGCTGCTGATGCAGGACGAGGCCGGAGGCGACGAGAAGATCATCGCCGTGCCGACCAGCAAGCTGACGCGGCGATACGACAAGGTACAGAATTACACCGATTTGCCAGGCATCACCATCGAGCAGGTCGAGCATTTCTTCGCGCACTACAAGGATCTCGAGAAGACCAAGTGGGTGAAGATCACCGGCTGGGGCGATGCCGCCAAGGCCAAGGAGATGATCTCCGCGGCGGTCGAGCGCGCCAAGGCGCAGAAGGCCTGAGCCTCGCCTTGGTAAGGCCATGGGCTTGCGCGAACGGGTGAAAGCGCGTCCCACTTCGAGGCAGGCCGTTCTTTGATCGTCTATCGGCTGCTGCTCGCCGCCTGCGAGGTCTGCCTCTACGTGTCGGTCGCCGGCCTGGTCCTCGTCGGCACTGGCTTCCTCGCCCTGATCGCGATCCGCCTCCACGACATGCTGGGGCCGCCGCACTGGCGCAACCACCTGCCCCGCGCCTTCCTCCCCGAGGCCGACATGCCGGCGGTGCTGGTGCAGATCCCCGTGTTCAACGAGCACGAGGTGGCGGTCGGCGCGATGCTGTCGGCCGCGGCGCTGGATTGGCCGCGCGACCGGCTGCGCATCCAGATCCTCGACGATTCCACCGACGAGAGCGTCGACATGGTGGCCTATGCCGCCGCGGAACTCGCCCGCGAGGGCGTCGTCATCGAGCATCGCCATCGCACCGATCGCGCCGGCTTCAAGGCCGGCGCCTTGGCCGAAGGCCTCGCTGCCAGCCGCGAGCCGTTAATCGCGATGATCGACGTCGATTTTCGCCCGCCGTCGCATTGGCTGCGCGACGTCGTGCCGGTGCTGCTGGCCGATCCCGACGCGGCCTTCCTGCAGTCGCGATGCGAGTTCTCGAACTACCGCACCAACCTGCTGACCCGTGTCCAGGGCATGATGCTCGATGCCCATTTCATGGTCGAGCAGGCCGGGCGCTACCGCGGCGGCTGGCTGTTCCAGTTCAACGGCACCGGCGGCATCTGGCGCCGCCAGGCGATCTACGAGGCCGGCGGCTGGTCGTCGGACTCGCTCGTCGAGGATCTCGACCTCACGATCCGGGTCGCGCTGGCCGGATGGCACGGCCTGTTTGTCGCCGAGCCGGCGATCCCCGGCCTGGTGCCCGAGCGGGTGGCGCACTGGCGGGTGCAGCAGCGACGCTGGTCGACCGGTTTCGTCGAGGTCGCCCGCAAGCTGCTGACCACGATCTGGCAGGCGCCTTGGAGCTTCGGCTTCAAGCTCTCGGCCTGCTTCCTCATCTTCGTGCAGCTGTTCTACCCTTGCGCCGCGGTCGCGATCGTTTCGCTCCTCGCCTGCGTGATCCTCCGCGCCGGGCACTTCGGTCCGTATATGCCGGTCTTCGTGTTGGTCTGGAGCCTGGTGCTCGTCATTGCGCTCGGCATGACGCTGGTGCCCTACGTCGCGCTGCGGCGCGGACCGGTGTGGCGCTACTTCGCCACCGTGCTGCTGCTGCCGCCGGCGATGATCTTCATCAGCCTCAGCAACGCGCCTTCGATCCTGAAGACGGTGTTCGGCCGGCGCGAGAGCTTCAAGCGCACGCCGAAGTCCGACAAGGCGCGGCAGGAGGCGCCGGTGCGCGACTAGGGTGCCGCCAAGCGCTGCCGGGCGAGCGTCAGCGCCACGGCGCAGGCATTGGAGACGTTGAGGCTCTTGATCGGCCCGGGCATGTCGAGCCGGGCCACCGCATCGCAATGCTCGCGGGTCAGCCGGCGCAGCCCCTTGTCCTCGGCGCCGAGCACCAGCGCCACAGGACGGCGCACCGGCGCTGCCTCGAAGCTCGTGTCGCCATCGCTGTCGAGCCCGACGCGCCACCAGCCCATCTGCCCGAGTTCCTCGAGCGCGCGGGCAAGATTGACGACCTCGGCCACGGGCACGTAGTCGAGCCCACCGGAGGCGGCCTTGGCCAGCACGCCCGACAACTCCGGCGAGTGCCGCGCCGTGGTTACGACGGCGTCGACGTCGAAAGCCGCGGCGGTGCGCAGGATGGCGCCGACGTTGTGCGGGTCGGTGATCTGGTCGAGCACAAGAACGAGGCCGCTGCGCTCGACGATGTCGCCCAGGTCGATTGGCTCGATCGGACCGGCCAGCAGCAACACGCCCTGGTGCACGGCGTTGGGCCCGAGCCGCCGTGCGAGCTCCTCTGGCGTAACCACGGTAGCGGAAAGGCCGACCGCCGCGATCTCCTTCACGAGCCGCGCGGCAGCCGGCGCCGTGGCATGGATCGCGTGGAGCTTGCGACGACGGCCGGTCAGTGCCGCGACGACGGCGTGGAAGCCGTAGATCTCGACCGTTTCGCTGCGGGCACCTCCCGGCATTTCACGAGCCGGGTCGCGGCGACCGGTCGCGCCGGTGTTGGTGCGGTTGCGCTTCTTCGACATGGCATGCCGTAGCACGCCCGGCCGCACGGGACCTTATTTCTTGTCCTGCATCGACTGCGTCGAAGGAATGTTCGGCGTCGACACACTGGAAGGCGCAGTCGCCGGGTCCGAGGCCAGGGGATAGGGCGAAATTCCCATGGTCTCGAGGGCCAGGGTATCGTCAGACCTGGGCGCAAAAGCCGCTTTGAGCTGTTCGGCGACAAAGGCCTGGGCCATGGCGGCCTTTTCGACCACGCCGCCCATGCCGAAGAAATCGTGGGTGACGCCGGGGTAATCGCGCAGGTGGACCGGCACGGTCGCGCGCTTCAGCTTGCCGCCGAACCGCTCGCCATCCGATCGCAGCGGATCGATCTCCGCGGTGACGATGGTGGTCGGCGGCAGGCCGGTGACGTCGGCATTGCCGACGAGATCGATCAGCGGATCGTTTTTGTCGGCAGGCTTGGGCAGGTACGACCCAAGCGCCCATTCCACCGCCTTCTTGTTCCAGGGACGAGCGGCCGAATCCTCCATCCAGGAGTTGGTCTTGAGATCAATGCCGGCGGCCGGCGCGATCAGGATCAGCGCCGCCGCCTTCTGCAGCTTGTCGGCATGGGCGGCGATCGCTGTGTCGGCCGCAAGCAGGCCGCCTGCGCCCTCGCCGGCGAGCGCCACCTTGCTCGGGTCGCCGCCGAAGCTCGCGGCATTGGCCAGCACCCACTGGTAGGCCGACAGCGAGTCCTCCTGCGCCGCCGGGAACTTGTGCTCGGGCGCGAGGCGATAGTCCGGCGTGACCACGATCACGCCGGCGGCGCCGGCGATCGCACGGGCCGAGGCCTGCGAGCCCGGGGCGTTCTCGAGCACGAAGCCGCCGCCATGATAGAACACCACCACCGGCAGGAGTTTGCCCGCGATCGCGGCGCCGTCCGGCGTGTAGATCTTGACATTCAGCGGAACGCCGGCCGGCCCGACAAAGGTCATGTCCTTGACGCCGATCCGCGTGGGATCGAGCAGGGCATGGCAATCCTTCGCCTCCTTGGCGGCGGCCTCGATCGGCGAGGGCTGGCGTCGCGCGTCTTCCGCCGAGAGCGTCTCCAGCGGCTTGGGATGCATGCCGCGCCACTCGTCGAGCACGTGCTTCATGTCGATGTCGACGCCCGACGCAGGATCGCCCATGAACGTATCGAGGATTTGATCGAAGCGATCGCCCCAGGTTGCCTTGTCACCGCAAGCCTGCACGGCGGCCGGCAGCATGAAGGGCGCGATGGCAGCAAGAACGAGGCGTAACTTCGACATGACGAGGCTCGGACGCAGGATCGATTCCTCAACGTCCAGGCGGCGCGCCGGTTTTGTCAAGCTCCGTCAGGCGTAGCGCGGCTGCGGCACCATCGGGCGCAGTGCCCGCTCGCCGGAGACCCAGCGGCCGAGGAAGGCGGAGAGCCACCGTGCCACCGCCGCATCATGCTGGTACCAATCCCGGAAATGGCGCTCGCGCGGCAGTGCACCCGGCAGCGCCATGCGCTCGCCGCCGGCCGTCGTCCACCGGCACATCATCTGGTAGGTGACCTCGGGATGGAACTGCAAGCCAAAAGCGCTCCGGCCATAGCGGAAGGCCTGGGCGGCGAAGTCGTCGCCCTCGGCCAGCAACGTCGCGCCGGCGGGCACGTCGAAACCTTCGCGGTGCCACTGGTAGACCTTGGTGGGGAATTCGTCTGGCCAAGTGCGGCGGCCGTGCTCGGTGGCACGGATTGGGTAGAAGCCGACCTCGACGCGCCCCTGCGGATGCGGCGCGACTGTGTGGCCGAGATGGCGCGCCAGCATCTGCGCGCCGAGGCATATACCGAGATAGGGCTTGCCGGCTTTCAGCGGAACGCCGATCCAATCGATCTCCTGCCGGATCCAATCCTCGTCGTCATTGCAGCTCATAGGGCCGCCGAAGACGATCGCGGCATCATGCGCATCCATCGTGGCGGGCAGCGGATCGCCGAAACGAGGACGACGGAGGTCGAGACGGTAACCGGCCTCGCGTAGCAGTCGCCCGACGCGGCCAGGGCTCGAGTGCTCCTGGTGCAGGACGACCAGAATTCGTCGGGTCGGCGCGGCTCTCGCCGGAGAACTCCAGCCTTCGGAGGCTCCACCGTCGTGGTGAGCGAACCGTGAATCCTCGAACAAAGTCGCTTCCCTTCCGCTCCGATCTCGCCAGACCTTCATTGGACGAGGTGGATGGTTAAGGCAGG
>CAXTQM010000060.1:0-8215 GCA_964246205.1 uncultured Beijerinckiaceae bacterium
GCATTGTTTCTGCGCTGGTGCCGCCTTGTCCGCGAACCGGAATTCTCCAGGTGGCGAGCGGCCGCGGGCGCGTTCAGACCGCCTTGTGCGAGTATCGGCGTGCGTTGCCGCGTGCGCCCTGTCGCCGGTGCCGGGCCGGGCGGACGACGCCCATCTCGACCGCGCGGTGCCGGCGCAGGCCGAAGTGGTGGTCATGCGGGCCGGCCGCGAGTGTTTCACCAGCCTGATCCACGCTTCGGGCTACCTGATGCCGCGTCGCGCCGCCGTGGTCATGTTCGTCGCGCCCGGCTACCAGGTTGTCGAGGTGCTGACCAAGGTCGGCGACACGGTCAAGCAGGGCGACGTCGTCGCCCGTCTCGCCGCACCGGGATCCCCGCCGGCGGACAAGGCCAAGTCGCCGCCTAGCCTCGACCTCAAGGCCACAGCCTCCGGCCTTGTCGTGGAGAGCACCGCCTTCGTGGGGATGCTCACCTCGGAGAAGGCCAAACCGCTGTTCACGCTCGCGGTCGACGGGATCATCGAGGCGTCGGTCAGCGTCCCGAGCGTCCACATCCTGGAGCTCAAGGCCGGACAGGTCGCCCGCCTGACGACGCGCGACGGCGGTGTGCTCGACGGGCGGGTCCGGCGCACGCCCGCCGTCATCGATCCCGACACTCAGATGGGCGCGACGCGCCTTTCCATCGCCGCGCAGAAAGGCCTCGAACTCGCGCAGTTCGTGCGCACTAGGATCGAGGCGAAGCGCTCCTGCGGAATCGGCGTGCCGACGGCGGCGCTGCGGCGGACCAGCGCCGGCATTCTCGTACAGATCGTGAGAGGCGATCACATTGTCGACCGGCCGGTTAAGACCGGCCTCTCCAACGAGACCGACACCGAGATCACCGACAGCGTCGCCGAGGGCGACCTGGTGGTGGCGAGCGCCGGATCCTCGCGGGAGGGCGACAGTGTAAAGCCGGTGTTCTCCGACCTGCAGGATGCCCGCTGATGGCGCTCAACGTCTCGGCATGGTCGATTCGCAAGCCGCTGCCGGCAGTCGTCGCCTCGGCGATCTTCGTAATCCTCGGCATCATGAGCTTCTTCGCGCTGCCGATCACCCGCCTGCCGGGGGTCGACGTGCCGGTCGTCTCGATCGCCATCGCGCAGTTCGGTGCGGCGCCGGCCGAGCTCAACGACCAGGTGACCAAGCCCGTCGAGGATGCCGTCTCCGGCATCACCGGCGTGAGGCACGTCAGCTCGAACATCACCGACGGCCTCTCCATCACGATCGTGAAGTTCGACCTCAAGGCCGATCCCGACAAGGCGCTGAATGCGGTCAAGGACGCGCTCGTGCGCGTGCGCTACCGGCTACCGCAGAACATCACCGAGCCGGTGGTGACGCGGCCAGCGGCCGTCTACCTGCCGACGCTGACCTACACCGCCGCGTCGCGGACGAAGACGCCGGCCGACCTTTCCTACTTCGTCGACGAGGTGGTGAAGAGCGCGATCCAGGTCGTGCACGGCGTCGGCGAGGTCGAGCGCATCGGCGGCGTCGACCAGGAGATCGCCGTGACGCTCGACCCCGAGCGCGTGCAGGCGCTGGGGCTGACGGCCGCCAGCGTCAGCCAACAGCTGCGCGGCACCAAGGTCGACGTCGC
Source organism: uncultured Beijerinckiaceae bacterium (assembly GCA_964246205.1). Lineage (GTDB taxonomy): Bacteria > Pseudomonadota > Alphaproteobacteria > Rhizobiales > Beijerinckiaceae > RH-AL1. The sequence continues at coordinate 1,632 of CAXTQM010000060.1, forward strand.
CGGCGGCGGCGCCGAGATCGGCGGCCGCAACCAGGTCATCCGGACGATCGCGGCCGCCTCGACGCTGGACGAGATCCGCGCCTCCATCATCATCCTGCCCTCCGGCGCGCAGGTTCGGCTCGACGACATCGGCACCGTGACGGATTCCGTCGCCGATCCGAAGACCTTCGCCCGCCTCGACGGCAAGTCCGTCGTCGGCTTCACCGTGTTCCGCGCCAAGACCGCCAGCGACGTGGCGGTGAAGAGCGCGGTCGACGCGAAGGTCAAGGAGATCCACGCCGCCCACCCCGACATCGACATCGCGCTGATCGACTCGTCGGTCGTGGTCACCGTCGGTAACTACGACGAGGCGATCCGCACGCTGGAGCTAGGCGCCGTGCTGGCGACCATCGTGGTGCTGCTGTTCCTGCGCGACTGGCGTGCGACGCTGATCGCCGCCGTGTCGCTGCCGCTGTCGATTCTGCCAGCGTTCTGGGCGATGGAGCTCGTCGGCTTCTCGCTCAACCTCATCAGCTTCATGGCGATCACGTTGTCGACCGGCATCCTCGTCGATGACGCCATCGTCGAGATCGAGAACATCGAGCGCCACATGGCGATGGGCAAGACGCCCTACGACGCGGCGATGGACGCGGCCGACGAGATCGGCCCGGCGGTCATCGCGATCAGCCTGACGATCATCGCGGTGTTCGTGCCGGTGAGCTTCATGAGCAGCGTCGCCGGCCAGTTCTTCAAGCAGTTCGGCATCACCATCTCGGTGCAGGTGTTCTTCTCGCTGCTCGCCGCGCGCTTCGTCACGCCGGTGCTCGCCGCCTATTTCCTCAAGCCCCGCGCTCACCTGCTCGAGAAGCCGCACGGCGCCGTGATGCGCGGCTACGCCCGCGTGCTCGGCCTCAGCGTCCGACACTACCAACTGGCCGTGCTGCTCGGTATCGTGATGATCGTTGGCGCGGGCTCGAGCTTCCTGTTCGTGCCTCAGGGTCTGCTGCCGCCGCAGGATTCCGCGCGCTCGATCCTCTCGGTGGAGCTGCCGCCCGGCTCGACGCTGGCGGCGACGGAGACGGTGACGGAGGAGATCACCCGCCGCCTGCGCAAGCTCCCGGAGGTCGAGAGCGTCTTCGTCGACGGCGGACGCATTCCCTCGAAGAGCAGCGAGGTGCGTCTCGCATCGATCACCATCAACTACTTGCAGCGCGACGAGCGCAAGACCACCCAGCACGATCTCGAACTCAGGATCGGGCGCGACCTCGAGTCCATTCCCGACATCCGCTCCTGGTTCGTCGACGACTTCTTGCTCAGCCGCGGCATTCAGCTTGTCGTCAAGGGCAAGAACGAAGCAACGGTACGCAGCGTCGCCGCCGAACTGGCGACGCAGATGCGGCGGCTATCGACGATCTACAACGTCGTCTCCTCTGCCAGCCTCGATCGCCCGGAACTCAGGATCAGGCCGAAACCCGAGCTGGCGGCACGTCTTGGGCTCACCACGGTGGCGATGGCCGACGCGATCCGCATCGCGACCATCGGCGATTTCGAGCCGGCCCTCGCCAAGATGGCCGAAGGCAACCGCCAGATCCCGATCCGCGTCGAGCTCGAAGAGACCATCCGCGCGGACATGCAGCGGCTGCAGGACCTGCGCGTGCCGCTGCCGGACAATCGCGGCGCGGTGCCGCTCGGGTCCGTCGCCGATGTCGTGCTGGAGGAGGGGCCCTCCAACATCATGCGCGAGGACCGCCAGCTGCAGGCCCCAGTCGCCGCCGATCTTGCCGGCGACGCCGCGCTGAGCCAGGCCAAGGCCGAGATCGACAAGCTGCCGATCATGAAGGACAAGCCGCGCGGCGTCGAGATCAGCGCCGGCGGCGATGCCGAGAGCATGCAGGAACTCGTGCCCGACTTCATCAACGCCGCCACGCTCGGCCTGCTGCTGGTATCGATCGTGCTGATCCTGCTGTTCGGTGGCGTGTTCCAGCCGGTGACGATCCTGTTCGCGCTGCCGCTGTCGATCGGCGGCGCCATCACCAGCCTGCTGCTGCTGCACCGGCCGCTCAGCATCCCGGTCTACATCGGCATCCTGATGCTGATGGGCATCGTCACCAAGAACTCCATCATGCTCGTCGACTTCACCATACGCGCCACCAAGCACGGCACGGCGCGGGCCGACGCGGCGATGGACGCCGGTCTCAAGCGCGCCCGGCCGATCGTGATGACCACTATCGCCATGGTCGCCGGCATGATCCCGAGCGCAATCGGCAGCGGCACCGGCGGCGAGATCCGCTCGCCAATGGCGATCACGGTGATCGGCGGCCTTATCGCCTCCACCGTGCTGTCTCTGGTCTTCATCCCGGCCATGTACCTGCTGATGGACGACCTCAGCCGCTTCAGCAAACGCCTGCTGTCGCCGCTGGTGACCTCGCGCAATCCCGTGCCGGATGCCACGCATGGCGCCGGCCACGGAGCCTCGCACCCGCCCACGGGGTTGGCGCTCCCCGAGCCGAGGTCCTCGTGAGACCCGCCCGGCTCGCGACGCTGCTGGCGCTCGCCGGAGCATGCTGGCCGCCTCTCGCCGCGCGCGCCGACGACAGCGCCATGGCGGTGTCGGTGGTCCCCGCCGAGAGGCATTGCTTCGTGAACCGCCTCGATGCCTCCGGCACCTTCCAGGCCCGGCACACGGTCGAGCTGCGGCCCGACCACGAGGGCCTCGTCGTCACCGACGTCTCGGTCGAGGCGGGCGACACCGTGGCCAAGGACCAGGTCCTGGCGCGGCTGGTGTCGCCGCAGGACCCGAAGCAGGAGGTCGAGCTGAAGACGCCGGTGCCCGGCGTCGTCGTCGGTGCCGACGCCACGGTCGGCGCCTACACCGGCCTCGCCGATCCGCTGTTCCGCATCGCGGAGAGCGGCGATATCGAGCTCAAGGCCGCGACCCTTGCCAAGAACCTGCCGCACCTGCGCAAGGGCATGGCGGCGCGCATCCACGTCGTCGGGCTGGGCGACGTCGGCGGCCGCATCGCCGCGGTCGACGATGGCGTCGATACCAAGACCCAGCTCGGCGTCCTGCACCTCTCGATCGCTGCCGATCCGCGTCTGCGCGCTGGCAGCTTCGCGCGTGCCGAGATCGACGCTGGGGACGATTGCGGCCTGACGATCCCGCTGAGCGCGCTGCTGTTCGGCCCGGACGGCGACGTGGTAGGCATCGTGCAGTCCGATCGCGTGGTAATGCGCCGCGTCAAGACCGGCCTGCTTGAGGGCGGCACCATCGAGATCCGGTATGGCCTGATGGAGAACGATCCCGTCATCGCCAAGGCCGGCCCGTTCCTGCGCGAGGGCGACCACGTGCGCCCGGTGACCGCCGAAAGGTGACCGCCCCGATGTGACGCGGCCTCATCCGCGTTACTGCGGGGATTTCGCGCGCGTTAAACCCCTTCGTCAGCGACGGCCTGCACGGCCGCCGCGACGGCGTCCCGGTCATCGCCTAGGCCGTCGCGCCCGACAAGACAAACAAGGCGCTTTGCCCTTCGGGGCATCTCCCTACATAGAGGCGGTGTCGCCTCACGAGCGTCCTGACGTGGCTCGCGGCGGGACGGCGTGTCAGCGCCTATCTAGAGACCACCAAGCCAGGAGATGCGCGATGGCACGCAAGCCGAGTTTCGATTTCGAGCGACGGGAACGCCAGAAGGCCAAGGACGCCAAGCGGGCGGAGAAGACCAAGGCCAAGAACGAGAAGAAGGCCGGCGAGGCGGAGGGGACTGCCCCCGCCAACGAGAACGACCAGCCTGCCAAGGCCGAGTAGGCCGAGCGTGCGATGGGGTAGGCTGCGCCTACCCGTCCATGGCCTCGAGCTCACCGATCATGCCCTCGATCATGCCCAGCCCGATCTGCCAGAAGCCTGGGTCGGTGGCATCGAGGCCGAACGGCGCCAGCAGCTGCGAATGGTGCTTGGTGCCGCCGGCTGCCAGCATGGCGATGTAGCGCTCCGCGAAGCCGTCCTGCGCGCGCTGGAATACGCCGTAGAGCGAGTTCACCAGGCAATCGCCGAAGGCGTAGGCGTAGACGTAGAACGGCGAATGGATGAAGTGCGGGATGTAGGCCCAGTAGGTCTCGTAGCCCGGCATCAGGCGGATCGCCGGCCCCAGGCTCTCGGCCTGCACGCTCATCCAGATTTCGGAGATGCGATCCGCCGTCAGCTCGCCCTCGCGCCGTGCCGCGTGGAGGCGCCGCTCGAAGGTGTAGAACGCGATCTGGCGCACCACCGTGTTGATCATGTCCTCGACCTTGCCGGCGAGCATGACTCGACGCTCCGCCTTCGAGGCGGTGCGATCGAGCAGGGCGCGGAAGGTCAGCATTTCGCCGAAGACGCTCGCCGTCTCGGCCAGCGTCAGCGGGGTCGGCGCCATCAGCGCGCCCTGCGGGCCGGCCAGCACCTGGTGCACGCCGTGGCCGAGCTCGTGGGCGAGGGTCATCACGTCGCGCGGCTTGCCCTGGTAGTTCAGCAGCACGTAGGGGTGCGCCGTGGGCACGGTGGGGTGGGCGAAAGCGCCCGGTGCCTTGCCCGGACGGGTTGGCGCGTCGATCCAACGCTCGTCGAAAAAGCGCTGCGCGATGCCGGCCATGGCCGGCGAGAACCCGGCATAGGCGTCGAGCACGGTCTTTCGCGCCTCGGTCCAGGGCACGTTGCGCGTCGGCACGTCGGGTAGCGGCGCGTTGCGGTCCCAGTGCGGCATGGACTCGACGCCGAACCATTTCGCCTTGAGCTTGTAGTAGCGATGCGACAGCCGAGGGTAGGCGGCCGTGACCGCCGCGACCAGCGCGTCGACCACCTCGCGCTCGACGCGATTGGAGAGGTGGCGGGAGTCGGCGATGTCGCAGAAGCCGCGCCAGCGGTCGGAGATCTCCTTGTCCTTGGCGAGCACGTTGGTGATCAGCGCAAAGGTGCGCAGGTTTGTCTTGAGCCCCGCCGCCAACGCGTTGGCCGCTTTCTCTCGCGTCTTGGCGTGCTCGTCCTGCAGCAGCGACAAGGTGGGCTCAAGCGGCAGCTCCTGGCCGTCAACGGTGAAGCGCAGCGCGGCGAGCGTCTCGTCGAATAGCCGGTTCCAGGCCGAGGCGCCGGTGGCGCTCTTCTCGAGGAACAGCTGCTCGACCCTGTCGTCGAGCTGGAACGGCTTGTCCTTGCGGATGTCGTCGAGCCACGGCTTGTAATGCGCCAGTTCCCCGGCGGCGGCGGCGTCCAGCACGGCATCGTCGACGCGGTTGAGCTCGAGCTGGAAGAACAGCAGGTCGGTGGCGGCGGTCGTCACCTTGTCCTGCGCGTCGCCGTAGAACTTGGCGTTGGCTGGGTCAGTGGTGTCGCCGGAATAAACCAGACCGGCATAGCTCATGATGCGGCCGAGCCGGTCGTCGATCGCCTCGTAGCGCTTCACCGCCTCCAGCAGGCCGCCTTCGCGGGCGAGGCTGTCGAGGCTGCCCTTGAAGTCGGCCGAGAACGCCTTGCACTCGCGCGCCACCGTGGCGAGGTCGTCGGCATAGGCCGGCGAGTCCATGGCGGGATAGAGGTCGGCCAGGTTCCACTCGGGCAGCGCGCCCAACGTCGGGTCGGCATAGGCGACGGCTTCGGCGGGCGAGGCGGGGACGCGCATGCGGGATCTTTCAGGCAGCGGAAGCATCGCGCCTCCTAGCCGCGCGGTCCGAGGCGATCAAGGGCGCGGCGTGTCGCGTGCGCTTCGCTGTTCTGCGAGCGTGCGAAGAGCGGCCCTGAGATCAAAATCTTCGGCGAGAAGCTGGTCCAGTGTGAACAGGCATGTCACCGGCGGCGTGAAAGCCACATTCATTTCTTCGAGACAAAGCGTCGCGTCCTTACATCCTCTTCGCCAAATCTTCTCCAACGAAAGCAACTGCCGCATTCCAGGCGTGAATGCATCGACGGCCGAGCTGTGCAAATGGCCGGCCTCCGAAAGCCAGTGTGGGCGATCACGCGAGTCCTGGCACGCGTCGATCTTCAACAAATGCCCGATCAGCCGAGCTAGGAACGAGCCGACTTCCCTCAGATCGCGTTTGCCCAAGTCCTCGATCTCCTCGGCAAGGTGCTCGATGTCCACGCTTTTGCCGACGGCGTCGCGCGTGAGGCGCAAAGCCGCGGCCTGCTCCTGGGTCCAGGTGAAGAAATCGTCGTCGTAGGTCGCTGAAGGCGAGGCCTGCTCATTGCGGGTCATGAGAAATGCCTCCGTCGCTGTGGCCTTCGGCGCTCGCGAGCTTGGCGGCGGCAGCGTCGATGTCGAAAGGCCTGGCCAGCAGTTCGTCGAGGGTAAAGGGACAGGCTTCTGTCGATCGATCCAAATCCGAGCCGATGTCATTCAGGAAACGATGTGTGCCATGCCAGGCGTCCGCCCAGGCCTCGTTCGTGTCGATCAGCTGCTTCATCCCGGGCGAGAAGGCCTTCCGGGCCGACGCCTGGAAGTTGTTCGCCTCTTGGTACCAGTGAGCCGCGTCCCGCGACGTAGAAGCTGCGTGCAGTTTTATCAGATGTTGCATCACGAGAGTGAGGAGGAAGAAGACTTTCTGGCTTTGGCTCTTACCCAAGTCCTCGATCTCCTCGGCGA
>CAXTQM010000060.1:8315-9960 GCA_964246205.1 uncultured Beijerinckiaceae bacterium
TCGATCTCCTCGGCGATATGCTTCACGTCCACGCTTCCACCGATGGCATCGCGCGTGAGGCGCAGGGCCGCGGCCTGCTCCTGGGTCCAGGTGAAGAAATCGTCGTCGTAGGTCGCGAGGGCGGCCGGTTGCTCGTTGCGGGTCATGGTCGGCTTGTCACGGCGGCGCCTTGCACCTTTGGCGCCCTGGCACATTAGCACGCCTATGAACGATCTGAAGCACGCCGCCTCGCCCTACCTGCAGCAGCACGCCGGTAATCCCGTGCACTGGCGGCAGTGGATGCCGGAGACGCTGGCCTTGGCCAGGCGCGAGAACAAGCCGATCCTGCTCTCGGTGGGATACGCCGCCTGCCACTGGTGCCACGTCATGGCTCACGAGAGCTTCGAGGATCAGGCCACTGCCGAAGTGATGAACGCGCTCTACGTGAACATCAAGGTCGACCGCGAGGAGCGGCCCGACGTCGACGGGCTCTACATGGCCGCGCTGCACGCGCTGGGACAGCGCGGCGGCTGGCCGCTCACCATGTTCCTGACGCCCGACGCCGCGCCGTTCTGGGGCGGCACCTACTTTCCCAAGACGGCGCGTTACGGCCAGCCGGCCTTCGTCACGGTGCTGAAGAGCGTCGAGCACGCCTTCCGCACCAAGCCGGAGCAGGTGAACGAGAACACGCGTGCGCTGCTGTCCCACGTCGGCGCGGCAGGCGAGGAGGTTGGCGCCGATTTCACATCGGCCGAGATGGACGGGCTTGCCGGGCAGCTGGCGCGGCACATGGATTCGATCAACGGCGGCATGCAGGGTGCGCCGAAATTTCCCAACCCGCAGATCCTCGAATTCATGTGGCGCGCCGCCGACCGTGGCGTGCCGGGCTGCCGCGAGCTGGTGTTGCGCACGCTCGACCGCATGAGCCAGGGCGGCATCTACGACCATCTCGGCGGCGGCTTCGCCCGCTATTCGACCGACGAGCGCTGGCTGGTGCCGCATTTCGAGAAGATGCTCTACGACAACGCGCAATTGCTCGAACTGCTGGCCCTGGCGGCACTGGAGACAGGCGACGCTTTGTTCGCCGAGAGGGCGCGCGAAACGGTGGGCTGGCTGCGGCGCGAGATGACCGGGTCTGAAGGCGTCTTCAGCGCCAGCCTCGACGCCGACAGCGAGGGGCAGGAGGGCAAGTTCTACGTCTGGCAGGCCGACGAGATCGCGGCGGTATTGGGCGACGCCGATGCCGAGCTCTTCGCCGCAGCCTACGACGTGACGCCGGAGGGCAACTTCGAGGACCCGCACGGCGGCGGCGTGGCCAACGTGCTGAATCGGCTACGGAAAGCGCCTGGCGACGAAGCGGCCGAGGCGCGGCTCGCCGCGATGCGCGAAAACCTGCTGGCGGCCCGCGCCGGGCGGGTGCGTCCCGGCCTCGACGACAAGATACTGGCCGACTGGAACGCCCTCATGATCGCCGCCCTGGCCCGCGCCGGTATAGCGTTGGAAGAGCCAGGCTGGATCGAGGACGCCGCCCGGGCCTTTGCCGCCATCATGGCAACGATGGCCGAGCGCGACGGCGCGCGCTTACGCCTCGCCCACAGCCGGCGCGGAGCCGCTACCGTGCGCCCGGCGTTCGCGCTGGACTACGCCGCCATGGCACGTGCCGCCC
>CAXTQM010000061.1:0-9921 GCA_964246205.1 uncultured Beijerinckiaceae bacterium
CGATGGTGATGCGCGAGAGCCGGTCGGTGTGCGCCACCTCGGCCACCGTGAGGCTCATGATGTTGTAGCCGCGCCCGGAGAACATGCCGACGACGCGTGCGAGCACGCCGGGCTCGTTGTCGACGAGAACGGAGAGGGTGTGGGTCTCGGCCGCGTGCGCCCTGGGCGGCGCGGTGTAGGGGGAAGGCGGCTGGGGCGTGAGGGCGTTCATGGGATCAGTCCGGCTTAGCGCAGGGTTGGGAACTGGATTTGAAGGTGGGCATCAAATATTTCGGCTCAAGCAAATGAGCAATTTGAGAATGCTCCATTGCCTTGGCTTCGTATTGGCAGCGACCTGGCCAATCATCTGGCATTTGATCGATTGCACAGACGGCCGCTTGCGTCTCCAAGATTTCCCCTTTTATTTTCACATCCCCTCGAAATCCGGCAAGGCCCAATCCCTCACGCAGAATGCATCCCACAATAACGCTCATCGTGGCCTTTGCTCGTGTCTCTAGCGGCCAAGACGCGTAAGGTCCCGCTGGTTTCGGCACGAACGATGAAGTCGTTTGCTTGTGGGTGCCGGTCGTGTCCAGAGCAGCGGCACCTTCCATCGTCGAAAGCCAATTGGCTAAGGCACAAGCGATCAGGCCGATTGGAAGGACATTGGTGCGCGACAAGTTTGTGCACTTTCTGCTGAAGCTCTCGAGGCTACACCAGCTCGCGGCCCTTGGCGTCGATCATCGCCTCGAGCTCGACATCGGAATCCTCGGCCAGGATCATCTGGTTGTGCGCCTTGCCCGAGGGGATCATCGGGAAGCAGTTCTGCTTCTGGTCGACCATGCAGTCGACGATGACCGCCTTGGGTGTCTCGATCATCTCGATGATCGCGGCATCGAGGTCGGCCGGGTCCGACACGCGGATGCCGTGCGCGCCGTAAGCCTCGGCGAGCTTCACGAAGTCGGGCAGCGAGTGCGAGTAGCTCTCGGAGTACCGGCTCTCGTGCAGCAGTTCCTGCCACTGGCGCACCATGCCGAGGTACTGGTTGTTCAGGATGAAGATCTTGACCGGCAGGTTGTACTGCGCCGCCGTCGACATCTCCTGCATGTTCATGAGGATCGAGCCCTCGCCGGCAACGTCGATGACCAGCGCTCGCGGATGCGCCATCTGCACGCCGATGGCGGCCGGCAGGCCGTAGCCCATCGTGCCGAGGCCGCCCGACGTCATCCAGCGGTTCGGCTCCTCGAAATCGTAGTACTGCGCCGCCCACATCTGGTGCTGGCCGACCTCCGTCGTGATGTAGGTCTCGCGATCCTTGGTCAACGCGTGCAGGCGCTGGACGGCGTGCTGCGGCTTGATGACGGAGGGCGAGGGGCGGAAGCCGAGCGACTTCTTCGCGCGCCAGGTCTCGATGTCCTTCCACCAGCCCTTGAGCGCCTCGGGCTCGGCCTTGAGCTTGCGCTCCTTCCACATCGTCAGCATGGCGCGCAGCACGCGGGTGCAGTCGCCGATCACCGGCACCTCGACGCGCACCGTCTTGTTGATGGAGGTCGGATCGATGTCGACGTGGATCTTGCGCGAGTTCGGCGAGAACGCGTCGAGACGTCCGGTGATGCGGTCGTCGAAGCGCGCGCCGATGTTCACCATCACGTCGCAGTCATGCATCGCGTGGTTGGCCTCGTAGGTCCCGTGCATGCCGAGCATGCCGAGCCACGCCGGTCCCGAGGCCGGATAGCAGCCGAGCCCCATCAGCGTCGAGGTGATCGGGAAACCGGTCAGCGCCACCAGTTCGCGCAGCAGCGTCGAGGCTTCCGGCCCCGAGTTGATGATGCCACCGCCGGTGTAGAACACCGGGCGCTTCGCCGAGGCCATCAGCATGACCGCCTGCTCGACGCGCGCCATCTCGGGGTCGTATTGCGGCCGGTAGGTCTTGTGCTCGGGCACCGCCTGCCTCTCGACATAGGGGCCTCGGGCGAACTGCACGTCCTTGGGGATGTCGACGACGACCGGGCCAGGCCGGCCGCTACGCGCCACGTAGAAGGCCTCGTGCAGGATGCGCGGCAGTTCGGCGATCGAGCGCACGAGGTAGTTGTGCTTGGTGCAGTGCCGCGTGATACCGACGGTATCGCATTCCTGGAACGCATCGGTGCCGATGAGGTGCGTCGGCACCTGCCCGGTGATGCAGACCAACGGGATCGAGTCGAGCAGCGCGTCGGTGAGGCCGGTGACGACGTTGGTGGCGCCGGGGCCGGACGTCACCAGCAGCACGCCGACCTTGCCCGACGAGCGCGCGTAGCCCTCGGCGGCGTGGGCCGCGCCCTGCTCGTGGCGCACGAGGATGTGCTTGATGTCGTTCTGCCCGTAGAGCGCGTCGTAGATCGGCAGCACGGCGCCGCCGGGGTAGCCGAACAGCGTGGTGACGCCCTGGTCCTTCAGCGCCTGTACGATCATCTGCGCGCCGCTCATCTCGCGGGTGGCGCCATGCGCCGTGGTTTGCTTCTGGGACGGTTGCGACTGCATGGCCCTGGTCCGTTCGGTTCGTTCGGCAGGAGAGCGGGATGGCTGGAGGCAATAAAAAAGGCCCGCGAGGGGCCTTGATACGCGCTGACGGCGGGTCGGCGAAGCCTCTAGCTTCGACCCGTCTCCAGCGCGCAACTTACGATAAGCTTCAGGGCCAAGGCCAGATCTCTTGTCAGGATGGCGAATTGGTACGCACGAGCGAGTGGAGGTGTCAAGCCGCCGGGTGGTCACAGGCACGGACGCGGCGTCGAGATCGATCGCGTGCGGTGGGCCTGCGCCTATACCCCGGTCGGATAGTTCGGGCTTTCCCGCGTGATCGCCACGTCGTGGACGTGGCTCTCGCGCAGGCCGGCGCCGGAGATGCGCACGAAGCGCGCGCGCTCCTGCAACTCGACGATCGTGGCGGCGCCGACGTAGCCCATCGCGGCACGCAGGCCGCCGGCGAGCTGGTGCAGAATGGCGCCGGCCGGGCCGCGGTAGGGCACCTGGCCCTCGATGCCCTCTGGCACGAGCTTCAGCGTGTCCTTGATGTCCTGCTGGAAATAGCGGTCGGCCGATCCCCGGCTCATCGCGCTGACGCTGCCCATGCCGCGGTAGGATTTGAAGGAGCGGCCCTGGTAGAGATAGACCTCGCCCGGGCTCTCGTCGGTGCCGGCGAGCAGCGAGCCGATCATCGCGACCTGGGCGCCGCCGGCGATGGCCTTGGCGAGGTCGCCCGAGAACTTGATGCCGCCGTCGGCGATCACCGGCACGCCGAGGGCCGCCGCCGCCGAGGCGCTCTCCATGATCGCGGTGAGCTGCGGCACGCCCACGCCGGCCACGACGCGGGTGGTGCAGATGGACCCCGGGCCGATACCGACCTTGATGGCGTCGGCGCCGACGTCGATCAGCGCCTTGGTGGCCTCCGCCGTGGCGACGTTGCCGGCGATGATCGCGACCTTGTTGGAGACACGCTTGATGCGTCCGACCTGGTCGAGCACCGCCTGCGAATGGCCGTGCGCCGTGTCGACCACCACGCAGTCGACGCCGGCATCCATCAGCATCAGCGCCCGCTCGTAGCCCTTGTCGCCGACTGTCGACGCCGCGGCGACGCGCAGCCGTCCCTCGCCGTCCTTGCAGGCGTCGGGATAGAGCGTCGCCTTCTCGATGTCCTTCACCGTGAGCAGGCCGACGCAGCGGCCGTCGTCGTCGATCACGACGAGCTTCTCGAGCCGGTGGTGGTGCAGCAGGCGCCGCGCCTCGTCCTGCGGCACGCCTTCCTTCACGGTGATGACATTCTTGGTCATGAGCTCGGCCACCGGCTGATCGGGGTGGTCGGCAAAGCGCATGTCGCGATTGGTGAGGATGCCGGCGAGCTTGGAGGGCACGCCCGGGGCGCCGCCGCGCTCGACCACCGGGAAGCCGGAGATGCCGTGCCGGCTCATCAGCGCGCGCGCGTCGGCCAGCGTGTCGTCGGGATGGATGGTGATGGGGTTCACCACCATGCCGCTCTCGTAGCGCTTGACCTTGCGCACCTCCTCCGCCTGCACCTCCGGCTCCAGGTTGCGGTGGATGACGCCGATGCCGCCGGCCTGCGCCATGGCGATAGCGAGGCGCGACTCGGTGACCGTGTCCATGGCCGACGAGATGATCGGCAGGTTGAGGGTGATCTCGGACGTCAGCTTCGAGCGCAGGTCGACCTGGTTCGGCATCACGGTGGAATGGCCGGGACGCAGCAGCACGTCGTCGAAGGTCAGCGCCTCTTCGATCGGCAGGCGGGTGAACGGGGCCATGTCGTGCCAACTCCAAACGTGCGGCCGAGCGGAGCGATCGCGGGCACGAGTTGACGGGGGCTGTTAGCATGACGTGTGAGGCGGGGGAAGCTGCGCCGCGGCGCCCCGTGCCAGTGTCGGTGGAGAACGGGTCCGAGATCCTCGACCTCTCGCCGGGCGCGAGAGCTCAGCGCGCCGCCGTCGCCCGCGAATGGATCGTGAGGGCCCTGCGTCGGACGAAGGCCTGCATGGGGCGCTCGAAGGTCATGAACGCGACATGCGCCGCCGCGAAGGTCGCCGCCAGGAAGCCCGCAAGCGCGAGCGGCGAGAGGAGCACGCGCCGGTCGATCGCGGCGGCATCGAGAACCAAGACGATGGCGAGCTGGATCGGGAAATGCAGCAGGTAGGAGCCATACGTCAGGTTGCCGAGCCGCTCGAGGGCCGTCGCCCATCGCTCGACGAGCGGCTCGCCGAGGACGCAGGCCGCCACGCACAGGCTCGCGATCGGGAGCAGCAGCGCCCGCGGCGCATTCTTTTCGAGGACCACGAAAAGCAAGCACAGGAAGGCCAAGGGCAGGACGACGAAGAAAGCCCGACGCGCCGCCCGCCGGCTCAAGCCGGCGGTCGCGATTTGGATCAGTCCGCCGGCGAAGAAGATCTGCGTACAGTGGACGGCGGGCTGATAGTCGATCGCGAGGATCGCCGCCGAGCCGACGATCACGACGAGGCACAGACGCGCGCTCGGTGCGAAGCGCCGGAGGATGGCGAAGAAGATCGCGTAGGTGAGGACCTCGGCCGAAACACTCCAGATCGGAGCATCGAAACTGTAGGGCTGACTGGCCAACCAGTTCGATGCCATCAGCAACTGCAGCAGGAACTGTCCGACATCGTTGTTGCCGAAGATGAAGGTCTGATGGTGACCGGCGGAGTAGAGTGCCTGGAGGCAAGCCGTCACGCAGAGCATGAGGACGCTCAAAGGATATAGTCTGGAGAAGCGCAGGAAGAAGAATTCCCTGGGCGTGGTGCTCCCCTCGTGTACCGCCGCGGCGTATTTCCAGAAGAAGATGAAGCCCGATACGCACCAGAAGACGTACACGCCGACCCAGCCGCTGATGTAGACCGGCGCGAGCACCGAATAGAGAGGAAAGGTCTTTTTGAACGCTCCGGGCATCTCCGACCACGAGCCTGCGAAAAAGAAGTGCTGGTAGTGGAAGATCACGATCGAAACGGCACAGACGAACCGGCATAGTTCGAGCCCGACATAACGCTGCACGGTGTCGACGGACGTTCGCACGGGCGCGATCGACCATCCGCCGGCGGCGGTGTCGCTCACGCCGAGAAGCTTGCCGAGCCCAGGAAGATGTCGGCGACACCAGGGCAGTTGGGGCGATCCTCCGCCGAGGGAAAGACCCCGGTGTTGGCGCTGAATGTATAGGTGTCCCGGCTCGCGAAGGTCAGTTCGAGGAACTGCGGGACGGGGACATTGGCGACGTTGGCGAGCTTGCCGTAGTTGTTGGCATGGATGTGGACACACTGGTGGGTGGTGGCGAGCTTCGAGAAGACGGCCTGAACGAGCCCGAACACCGATCGATCCCAGATGCGCTCGACGAAGTGAAACTCGCAAACGATCTGACGGAAGCGCTTCATTGTTGCGGGGCTTGTCGCCAGGAAGACGTCCCACTCGCTGCCTTCGATATCCATCTTCAGGAGCAGGTTTTGGGCCTTGCTCGCCGGCAGGCCGCGCACGATCGTCTCGACAGTCCGGTTTCCTTCGTCGTCGATCGTGCCGATCTTAAGCGGGAAGAAGACCATGTTCTCGTGCTGTGTCGGGGCCTTCTCGATGGAGAAGTCGTATTGCCGGACGGCGATACCTTTGTTCGCGATCTCTATGTCCCAGTCGTCGTTGTCGAGGATGCCGAGTGACAAGGCGGTGTTGATGCCGGCGAAATCGTCGAGCATGACATAGCCGCCGTCGTGTTCGCTGCCGACCCGTCGCTTGGTCTGATTGTCGGCCCGCATGGGCTGTACCAAACCAAGAAGCGAGAGCACCTCCGACTGAGACACCGCGCTCGCTTTCGCGTCGTAGTGCAAGTACTGGGATGCTTCGAGCAGAGTGGTCAAGGCGTCGATGCGCGTATGCAAGGTCTGCATGCTGTAGTCGAAGGTGTCGGCGCTGGGCGCGAACGTTCGTCGAGCAAATCGAGACAGAGCAGATTTCATGACACGACCTTGTCACTGTTGTTGACAGGCGCCGACAAAGCGGCTTGTGCGCTTGCTCATAGACCATGGCGGATCACGCCGCGTCCGCGTTGGCAAATGGCGCGCGATTAATCTCAAAGACGTTGTACGGCGGCAACGAACCCTCGCCGTCTTGTCCGCGGAATGCGATGTCTCTACAGCGAGATGCAAGGAGGGAGGATCGAATTTGGCAACTGATCGTCCAAACGGGCGGTGCCGTCTTCCGCTGGGGTCCGCAGTTGCCGCTGCCGCAGGAACGGCCAGGCGAAAACGCGAGGCTGGCTGCCGGAAGGTCGCCGTCGACCGGTGAAACCGCTCATCGTCGGCTTGGCGCGTTTCACCTTTAAATCTGCCGCGATCTCGACCATGTGTCGGGATATCGCGCGCGGATCGTTGCGGGGCGATCACCCGAGACGGCCGGAAGGGTCAACGACAGGATGCTGGGTACTCTCGCCAAGAAGGTCTTCGGGTCGTCCAACGACCGCAGGCTCAAAACCTACCGGCCGAAGGTCGCCGCGATCAACGCGCTCGAGCCGGACATGGTCAAGCTTACCGACGAGCAGCTGGCGCACCGCACCGTCGAGTTTCGCGAGCAGATCGCCGCCGGTAAGCGCCTTGACGACATCCTGGTGCCGGCGTTCGCCACCGTGCGCGAGGCCGCCAAGCGCGTGTTCGGCCAGCGCCACTTCGACGTCCAGCTCGTCGGCGGCATGGTACTGCACGAGCGTGGCATCGCCGAGATGCGCACCGGCGAGGGCAAGACGCTTGTCGCAACGCTGGCTGTTTATCTCAACGCGCTGGAGGGCAAGGGCGTCCACGTCGTGACAGTCAACGACTATCTCGCCCGCCGCGACGCCGAGTGGATGGGCCGCGTCTACCGCTTTCTCGGGCTGACCACCGGCATCATCGTGCACGGTCTCGACGACGAGCAGCGCGCCGAGAGCTACAAGGCCGACGTCACCTACGGCACCAACAACGAGTTCGGCTTCGACTACCTGCGCGACAACATGAAGTACGAGCTGCACCACATGGTGCAGCGTGGGCACAATTACGCCGTCGTCGATGAGGTGGATTCCATCCTGATCGACGAGGCGCGCACGCCGCTGATCATCTCCGGGCCGTCCGACGACAAGTCCGAGCTCTACAATTCCGTCGACAAGGTGATCCCACGCCTCGTCCCTGCGGATTACGAACTCGACGAGAAGCAACGCACGACCAACCTTACCGAGGCCGGCAACGAGCATGTCGAGCTGTTGCTCGCCGAGATGGGCATCCTCGAGGGCTCGCTTTACGAGGCCGAGAACGTCACGCTGGTCCACCACGTCAACCAGGCGCTGCGCGCCCACAAGCTGTTCCAGAAGGACAAGGACTACATCGTCCGCGACGGCGAGATCGTCATCATCGACGAGTTCACCGGCCGCATGATGCCCGGGCGCCGTTTCTCCGAAGGCCAGCACCAGGCACTCGAGGCCAAGGAGGGCGTGCAGGTCCAGCCCGAGAACGTGACGCTGGCCTCGATCACCTTCCAGAACTATTTCCGGCTCTACAACAAGCTCGCCGGCATGACCGGCACGGCGGCGACCGAGGCCGACGAGTTCGCCGAGATCTACAAGCTCGACGTGGTCGAGATCCCGACCAACCGGCCGGTCAAGCGCCACGACGAGCACGACGAGGTCTACCGCTCCTACGAGGAGAAGCTCAAGGCCATCGTCAAGGAGATCGAGGACGCCAACTCGAAGATGCAGCCGACGCTGGTCGGCACGACGTCGATCGAGAAATCCGAGCAGCTCGGCGAGTTCCTGGCGGCCAACGGCTACACGCCGCTCGACGTCTCGCAGCCCGACGCGCTGCAGAAGCTCTACAAGGCGGCGCGCGACGGCGCGACCTCCAAGCTCTTCACCGTGCTCAACGCCCGCTTCCACGAACAGGAGGCCTACATCGTCGCCGAGGCCGGCGTGCCGGGCGCGATTACGGTCGCGACCAACATGGCCGGCCGCGGCACCGACATCCAGCTCGGCGGCAATGTCGAGATGCGCGTCGAGAAGGAGCTCGGCGACGTCGAGCCCGGTTCCGAGCGAGACGCCCGCGAGGCGGCGATCCGCGCCGAGGTCGCCGATTTCCGCGTCAAGGCCAAGGAGGCCGGCGGTCTCTACATCATCGGCACCGAACGCCATGAGAGCCGCCGCATCGACAACCAGCTTCGCGGCCGCGCCGGCCGCCAGGGCGACGAGGGCCGCTCCAAGTTCTACCTGTCCTTGAAGGACGACCTGATGCGCATCTTCGGGTCGGATCGCATGGAGAACATGCTGGTCAAGCTCGGCCTCAAGGAGGACGAGGCGATCGTTCATCCCTGGATCAACAAGGCGCTGGAGAAGGCGCAGCAGAAGGTCGAGGCGCGCAACTTCGATATGCGCAAGAACATCCTGAAGTACGACGACGTGATGAACGACCAGCGCAAGGTCGTGTTCGAGCGTCGTCGCGAAATGATGGCCTCCGACAGCCTTGAGGATCAGGTCAGCGACATGCGTGAGGGCGTGGTCGAGGACCTCGCCGCCCGCTACCTGCCGCACGATGCCTATCCCGAGGCTTGGGACATCGCAGCGCTACACGAGTCGGTCGAGAAGGCCTTCAACGTCACCCTCCCGCTGGTCGACTGGCAGAAGGAGGAGGGCATTTCCGACGAGGCGATGCGCGAGCGCCTGCACAAGGCGGCGGACGAGGCCTACGCCTCGCGCATCGAGAAGAACGGCCCCGACGTCATGCGCTACGTCGAGAAGCAGATCGTGCTGCAGGTGCTCGACACCCTGTGGCGCGAGCATCTCGTCACGCTCGACCACCTGCGCCAGGTGATCGGCTGGCGCGGACTGGCGCAGCAGGATCCTCTTAACGAGTACAAGCGCGAGGCCTTTCAGCTGTTCGAGCAGCTGACCGAGCAGCTGCGCGACACCACGACGTCGCAGCTCAATCATCTCGACATCCAGGGCGAGCAGCCCTCGGCCGAGTTCGCGCCGACACAAGCCTCGTCTTTCGAGCCGATGACCGCCAACCACGACGAGCTTGCCGACCTGATGATGCGGCTCGGCAACGCCGGCGATATGCTCCCGCACGGCCACGGCGGAGTGCTGGAAGCGCTGTCCGGAGACGACGGGCAGATTCAGACGCTGGCGCCGCATCGCGATGCGGCCGACCCCGCAACTTGGGGCCGTGTCGGCCGCAACGAGCCATGCCCGTGCGGCACCGGTCGCAAATACAAGCACTGCCACGGCGCGCTGAACAACGGCTCGCTCGAGGCCTGAGATCCGGCGGCACGTGACGCGCCCGGGCTCGTGCTACTGGTGCGGGGCGATTCTTCGATCTCGACAAGATGCTGGCGCCGACCGGCCTGACCTTCAACGATTACCAGATCCTCAGCGGCTGGTACGGACGCCGCCTC
>CAXTQM010000062.1:0-7081 GCA_964246205.1 uncultured Beijerinckiaceae bacterium
CGGCAAGGACCTGGCGTGGCGCGAGGGGCCGGTGGCCAAGCGCCTGCAGCACGCGTTGGTCAACGGCATCACCGAGTTCGTCGACGAGGACACGGAAGAGGCGCGCGCGCAGTCCGCCCGCACGCTCGACGTGATCGAGGGGCCGTTGATGGACGGCATGAACGTCGTCGGCGACCTCTTCGGCTCGGGCAAAATGTTCCTGCCGCAGGTGGTGAAGTCCGCCCGCGTGATGAAAAAGGCGGTGGCCTACCTCCTGCCCTTCATGGACGAGGAGAAAAAGCGCGCCATCGAGGCCGGCACGGACGTCGGCGGGCGCAAGGGCGCCGGCAAGATCCTGATGGCAACGGTCAAGGGCGACGTCCACGACATCGGCAAGAACATCGTCGGCGTCGTGCTGGCCTGCAACAATTACGAGGTCATCGACCTCGGCGTGATGGTGCCGGCGAAGAAGATCCTCGACGTGGCGCGCGCGGAAAACGTCGACGCCATCGGCCTTTCGGGGCTGATCACGCCTTCGCTCGAGGAGATGAGCTTCGTCGCCGCCGAGATGGAGCGTGAGGGCTTCGACATCCCGCTGCTGATCGGCGGCGCCACGACAAGCCGCGTGCACACGGCGGTGAAGATCCACCCGAACTACCACAAGGGCCAGACAGTCTACGTCACCGACGCCTCGCGCGCGGTCGGTGTGGTGCAAAACCTACTGACGCCGTCGATGCGCGAAAAGTACATCGCTGAGACGAGGGCCGAGTACCAGAAGGTCGCCGACGGCCATGCCCGCGGCGAACGCGACAAGCAGCGCCTGCCGCTGGCCAAGGCCCGCGCCAACGGGCCGAAGATCGATTGGGCTTCCTACGATCCGCCCAGGCCGCTGTTCACCGGCACCCGCGTCTACACCAACGCCGACATCTCCGAGCTCGTGCCCTACATCGACTGGACGCCGTTCTTCCACACCTGGGAGATGAAGGGCCGCTACCCCGCGCTGCTCGACGATCCCGAGAAGGGCGAGGCGGCCCGGGCCCTGTTCGACGACGCGCAGCAGATGCTGAAGAAGGTCGTCGAGGAGCGCTGGTTCGACCCCAAGGCGGTGATCGGCTTCTGGCCGGCCAATGCCGTCGGCGACGACATCCGCCTCTACAAGGGCGAGTCGCGCTCGCAGGAGCTGGAGACCTTCTTCACCCTGCGCCAGCAGCTCTCCAAGCGCGACGGCCGGCCCAACGTGGCGCTGTCGGACTATGTCGCGCCGGTCGACAGCCTGAAGCCCGACTACATCGGCGCCTTCGTGGTGACCGCCGGCGCCAACGAGGAGAAGATCGCCGAGCGCTTCGCCCGCGCCAACGACGACTACTCCTCCATCATGGTCAAGGCACTGGCCGACCGCATCGCCGAGGCTTTCGCCGAGAAGATGCACGAGCGCGTGCGCCGCGAGTTTTGGGCCTACGAGACCGGCCCGGTGGCGTCGTCTGCCGAGCTGCTCGAAGAGACCTACCGCGGCATCCGCCCGGCGCCCGGCTACCCCTCGCAGCCCGACCACACCGAGAAGGTCACGCTGTTCAAGCTGCTCGAGGCCGAGAAGCGCGTCGGCGTCAGGCTCACCGAGAGCTACGCCATGTGGCCAGGCTCCTCCGTCAGCGGCCTCTACCTGTCGCACCCCGAGGCGTCGTACTTCGGCGTCGCCAAGATCGAGCGCGACCAGGTCGAGGACTACGCCGCGCGCAAGGCCATGGACATCGATTCGGTGGAGCGCTGGCTGGCCCCGATCCTCAACTACGATCCCATAGCCCACCGGCCGCAAGCAGAGGCGGCGGAGTAGCCGCTCCACCTCGCCGGGCTCTCGTCCATCGGGCTACCGCTGCGGCGTGCCTCGGGCTAGAAACGCAGCCATGACTCGTCTGCGCTCCTTCGTGGCCTGCACCGCCTGGCCGGCCCTGCTCGCGGCGGCCGTCGCCGCCACCGCCTTCGGCTTCGCCCACGGCGCCCCGGTGCTCGCCTTCGACCTGACCTATCTCGCGCTCGTCGGCGCGCTGCTCGCCCTCGAGCACTGGATGCCGCACGAGGAGAGCTGGTGCCCGCGCGACGGCCAACTGGTACTCGATCTCGGCCACACGCTGGTCAGCAACGGCACGGTGCAGGTCCTGGTGGTGTTCTCCGGCGTGATCGGGCTGTCGGCGCTGATCGTCGCCTCTGGCCACCACGGCCTGGGTCTTTGGCCGCGCGACTGGCCGCTCGCGGCGCAGGTCGTGGTGGGCCTGTGCGTCGCCGAATTCGCCGCCTATTGGGCGCACCGCATCGCGCACGAGTGGCGGCCGCTGTGGTATTTCCACGCCGTCCACCACGGTGTCGGCAAGCTGTGGTGCGTGAACTCCGGCCGCTTCCACTTCGTGGACGCGCTGAAGAGCGTGGTGCCGGGCGTCGCCATCCTCGTCGTGGCCGGCGCCCCGGCGGAGGTCATGGCCTGGTTGTCGGCGCTGACCGGCTACATCGGGCTGATGACGCACACCAACGCCACCATGCGCTTTGGCCCGCTGTCCTACGTCTTCAACACGCCCGAGCTGCACCGCTGGCATCACAGCATGGACCTTCGCGAGGGCAACAGGAACTACGGCGAGAACCTCGTGATCTGGGACTTGGTGTTCGGCACCTGGTTCAACGAGGCGCGCCGTCCGCCGGCCGAGATCGGCATCCGCGAGGCGATGCCGCCGGGGCTCGGCGCGCAGCTGGTGTGGCCGTTCCGCCGCTTGCTGACGCGGCGGCGGCTCAAACGCCCGCGCGCTGCGGCTTCCGCCGTGCGCTGAAGCGTTCTAGCCTTTCTGCATCAGGAACAGCAGCACCGAACGCCCGGTCGCGTCATAGCGGTCGCCGGTCTTGAAGGACGGCTCCTCGGCGAGGTCGGGCTGATTGGTGTCGATGAGCAACGTCCAGCCCATACCCTCGGGCGGGTCGGGCAGCGTGAAGCCGACGACGTCCTGCCAGCCGTTAAACACCAGCAGCATCGTGTCGTCCGAACCGCGGCGCTTGACACCGGTCTCCTGCGCGCGCCCGTCCATCAGCATTCCGAAGCAGCGCGTGTTGGGATCGTCCCAGTCGCCGGGACCCATCTCGTGGCCGCTGGTGGCGATCCAAGTGAGGTCCTTGGTGCCGGTCTCCTCGTTGTAGTCGCCCGAAAGGAAGCGCGAGTGGCGCAGCATCGAATACTTGCGGCGCAACGCGGTGAGCTTGCGAGTGAAGGTGACGAGCGAGCGTCCCTTCTCCTCAAGGTCCCAGTGCAGCCAGGAGATCTCGGAGTCTTGACAATAGGCGTTGTTGTTGCCGTCCTGCGTGCGGCCGAACTCGTCGCCGGCCAGCAGCATCGGCGTGCCCTGCGAGAGCAGCAGCGTCGCGAGCATGTTGCGGATTTGGCGCTTGCGCAGCTCGTTGGCCTCGGCGTTGTCGGTCGGTCCTTCGACGCCGCAGTTCCACGAGCGGTTGTCGGAACTGCCGTCCTTGTTGTCCTCGCCGTTGGCCTCGTTGTGCTTCTCGTCATAGGTAACGGTGTCGTTCAGCGTGAAGCCGTCGTGGGCGGTGACGAAGTTCACGCAGGCCCAGGCGCGCCGGCCCTGGTGATTGAAGCTCTCGGCCGAGGCGCAGAGCCGCGAAGCCAGCGTGCCGACGCCGGCGCGGCCGCGCCAGAAATCGCGCACGTCGTCGCGGAACTTGTCGGTCCATTCCGCCCAGCCCGGCGGGAAGGAGCCGACCTGGTACCCGCCCGGCCCGATGTCCCAAGGCTCGGCGATGAGCTTGACCGCGCCCAGCACCGGGTCCTGCCCGACCGCCTTGAGAAAGCCGGACTGGTTGTCGAACCCGTTGGGCTCGCGCGCCAGGATGGTGCCGAGATCGAAACGGAAGCCGTCGACGTGCATCTCCTCGACCCAATAGCGCAACGAGTCCGTCACCGTTTGGATCACGCGCCAATGCGAGAGGTTTACGGTGTTGCCGGTGCCAGTGTCATTGACGTAATAACGTTTGTCGTTGGGCATCAACCTATAGTAGCTGGCGTTGTCGATGCCCTTGAACGACAGCGTCGGGCCGAGATGGTTGCCTTCGGCGGTATGGTTGTAGACAACGTCCAGGATGATCTCGAGACCGGCTTCGTGGAAGCGGGCGACCATCTCCTTGAACTCGCGCAGCGAATTCGGCACGTCGTGGGCATAGCGCGGTGTCGGCGCGAAGAAGCCGATTGTGTTGTAGCCCCAATAGTTGGCAAGGCCCTTTTCGAGAAGATTGTTGTCCTGCACGAAAGTGTGGATCGGCAGCAGCTCGACCGAGGTGACGCCGAGTGCCTTGATGTAGTCGACGACCTTCTTCTGCCCGAGGCCCTTGTAGGTGCCACGCAGTTCCTCCGGCACTTCAGGATCGAGCATGGTGAAACCCTTGACGTGGGTTTCGTAGGTGATGGTGCGGTCCCACGGCACCTTGCGATCCGGCGGCTCGCCCTGCCAGTCGAAGTTCTGGTCGACGACGACGCATTTCGGAACAAACGGCGCCGAGTCGCGCTCGTCGAACGTGAGATCGTCGCCGCTTTCCATCTTGTAGCCGAAGACCGCCGGATCCCACTCGAGTTCACCGGCATGAGCGCGGGCGTAGGGGTCGAGCAGCAGCTTGTTTGCGTTGAAACGGTGTCCGGCCTTCGGCTCGTAGGGCCCATGCACGCGGTAGCCGTAAAACTGGCCGGGCTTGATGCCCTCGACATAGCCGTGGAACACCTCGTTGGTGTATTCCGGCAGCTCGATGCGACCCGTCTCGCGCTTGCCGGACGCGTCGAAGAAGCAGACTTCGACCTTGGTCGCATTGGCCGAGAACAACGCGAAATTGGTGCCTTTGCCGTCCCAGTGAGCGCCTCGTGGATAGGGCTGGCCCTCGCGCACCTTGTAGTCGCTCACGTCGACACTCCTGACCCGCACCTTTGCTGCAATGCGGTGCTGCCGCGTAACGGACGGCATGGCAAGTCGTTCATGCCGGGTTCACCCGCAATTCCACGGCCATCTGATCAAATGAGAGGAAGCCGATGAACGAGCTCTGCGCCTTGCTGTTCGACATCCAAGGCACCACGCTGGATTTCTCCGCACCGTTGATGCGGGCCGGTGAGCGCGTCGGTGCCGAGAAGGATCTCGCAATTGACTGGGCGGCGCTCTCGGTGCGCTGGCGCCGGCTCTACCGCGAGGCGATGGACGCTGTGATTGCCGGGCAGCGGCCCTGGATCCGGGCGGATCGCATCTACCGCGAGGCGCTCGACGCGCTGCTTGAGGAGGACGGGCTCGCCGCAAGCTTCTCCGGCAACGAGCGCGATGCGCTGAACGCGGTCTGGACCGAGCTGGAGCCTTGGCCCGATGCCCGCGAGGGGCTCGCGCGGCTGGCGCGGCACCACACGCTGGCGACGCTGTCCAACGCCGGCATGGCGACGGTCATCGCGGTGGTAAAGCGCGCCGCCCTACCCTTCGATGCTGTGCTGACGGCGGAGCTCGCCCACGCCTACAAGCCGGCGCCCGCCGTCTACCGGCTCGCCGCCGACTACCTCGATCTTGCCCCGGCGGCGATGATGATGGTCGCCTGCCATAAGTACGACCTCCACGCCGCCAAGGCCTTCGGCATGAGGACCGCCTTCATCGCGCGGCCGCTGGAGTTCGGGTCCCAAGGCACGCCGGACGTGACGCCCGACCCGGCTTTCGACATCAACGCGCGCGACTTCCACGACCTAGCCGATCAGCTCGGCGCTTAGACTCCTGCGAGAGTAAAGCCACTCGCCGAGGATCGGCGCTGGACGTGCCCGGTCGACGCCTTTGCCGCGGCCGCCTCCACGCCGTAAGCCGCGCACGATGCCGAACCACCGCCACTACCTCGCGCGGCTGCGCCACCACGTCATCGCGGTCTGCGCGTTGCGCCGCGACGCACTGCCGCGCTCGGCCATGCTGCGCAGCGGCGGCTCCATAGCCGCCGGCTTCCTGCTGTTCCTGGCGCTTGGGCGCACCGAAGCGGCCATCATCTGCGCCTTCTTCACCAACTTCCTCTGCCTGGCGGATCGCGCCCAGCGGCTCGGCACCCGCATCGGGGTGCAGGTGCTCGGCGGTGGGCTTTTCGTCCTGCTCGGCGGTCTCGGCCTCGCCGCCGCCGGCGACGTGCCGCTGATCATGGCCGTCGTCTTCGCGGTGGCGCTGGTCGCCGGCTTCGTCCACGGCACCGCGCCGGGGCTGGAGGCCCTGCCCCGCTTCGGCCTGTGCTGCCTGGTGGTGGCGGCCTTCCTTCCCGTCGATCGCGGACCGAGCCTCGCCGCGGCCGGGCTCGGCACGGCGATCGCGGTGATCGCAGTGCTGATCGACCACGCGATCCGCCGCGGTCGGCGCGGGGCCTACATCACCAAGGTCAATGCGACCGCCGAGCGGCCGGGGCCGCGCTTCAGCCTGATCTACGGCGCCACCGCCGCCGCCGGTCTGCTGGTCGGCGTGCTGTGGGGCGGGCTCAGGCCGTACTGGGTCACGATCACCACGCTCCTCGTGATGCAGCCCGACCGTCGCGCCAACACGGTGCGGGTGGCGCAGCGTTTCCTCGGCACCATCGCCGGTGTCGTGTTCGCCTTCGTCGCGGTGCGCGCCTTTGCCCACCCCGCGCCGCCCGGCCGCCAGCGGGTGCTGGTCCTGACGCTGCCGTTCCTCTGGCCGCTCGGCTACGAGCGCAACTATGGGCTCGGCACGGCGGTGCTCTCGGCCTGGGTGCTGATCCTCATCGACACCGCGCTGCCCAGTGCCGACCTCGTCGCCGCGCTGTTCCGCGCCCGCTTGTCCGACACCGCCATCGGCTGCGCTCTCGCGCTCGCCGGCAGCTTCGCCTTCTTCGAGGTGCGGAGAGAGGTGGAAGCCTAGCTGCGAAGACTCAGCCCATATACAGCGGGAGCCACCCCTCGTGGGCGCCCCGCAGCGCCGCGAGCGGCACCTCGGCGCTTCCCAGAGACACCGCTTCGCCGCCCGTCGTGCCGATGCGCTCGATCGGCAGCGCCGCATCGGCGTAGCGCAGGATGAAGTCGGCCTCGCTGACCGGCGCGGTCAGGAGATAG
>CAXTQM010000062.1:7091-7431 GCA_964246205.1 uncultured Beijerinckiaceae bacterium
CCGTCGGAGACGTCGTGCACCGCCGAGACCCGGCCTTCCTCGATGAGCTGGCGGACGAAATCGCCGTTGCGGCGCTCGGCGGCGAGGTCGACCGGCGGTGGGGCGCCCTCCTCCCGGACGCAGATCTCGCGCAGGTACAGCGACTGCCCGAGCCAGCCGCGCGTCTCGCCGATCAGCAGGATCGCCTCGCCGGCGGCGGCGAAGCCGATCCCCATGCTGGCGGCCACGTCGGCGATCACGCCGACGCCGCCGATCGAGGGGGTCGGCAGGATGCCGCGGCCGGCGCTCTCGTTGTAGAGCGAGACGTTGCCCGACACGATCGGGAAGTCGAGCGCGCGGC
>CAXTQM010000062.1:7441-9823 GCA_964246205.1 uncultured Beijerinckiaceae bacterium
GGCCTCGCCGATGCCGCGCACGCAACCAACGAACTGGCCCATCACCTCCGGCCTCTCCGGGTTGCCGAAGTTGAGGTTGTCGGTGGCGGCGCGGGGCAGCGCACCGGTTGCGGTGAGATTGCGCCAGGCCTCGGCCACGGCCTGCTTGCCACCCTCGTAGGGGTCCGCCTCGCAGTAGCGCTGGGTGACGTCGGTGCAGAGCGCCAAGCCCTTCGGCCCGTCGCCGACGCGCACGACGGCGGCGTCGCCGCCCGGCCGGCGGATGGTGTTACCGCCGATGAGGTGGTCGTATTGCTCCCAAACCCAGCGCTTCGAGGCGAGGTCGGGCGCGCCCAGCAGCTTGAGCAGCGCCTCGCCGGTGCCCATCGGCGACGTGATCGCCTCGGCCGCGATCACCGGCAGCTTGCGCGAGGCGACGTGGGGCCGGTCATAGAGCGGCGCCTCGTCGCCGAGCTCCTTGATCGGCAGGTCGACCTTCACCGCGCCGCCATGCTTCACGACGAAGCGCAGTGTATCCGTCGTCTTGCCGATCACGGCGAAGTCTAGCCTCCATTTGACGAACACCGCCTCGGCGGCGGCGCGCTTCTCAGGGTGCAGCACCATCAGCATGCGCTCCTGGCTCTCGGAGAGCATCATCTCGTAGGCGGTCATGCCGGGCTCGCGACAGGGCACGGTGTCGAGGTCGAGCTCGATGCCGAGATCGCCCTTGGCGCCCATCTCCACGGCCGAAGACGTCAGCCCGGCGGCACCCATGTCCTGGATCGCCACCACGGCACCGGTCGCCATCAGTTCGAGGCAGGCCTCAAGCAGCAGTTTTTCCGCGAACGGGTCGCCGACCTGCACCGTGGGTCGCTTCTCCTCCGCGTCGGCCTCGAAGCTCGCCGAGGCCATGGTGGCGCCGTGGATGCCGTCGCGGCCGGTCTTCGACCCAAGATAGACGATCGGGTTCCCGACGCCGGTAGCCTTGGCGTAGAAGATCTCGTCGGCACGGGCCAGGCCCACCGCCATGGCGTTGACCAAGATGTTGCCGTCATAGCGGGTGTGAAACTCGCACGAGCCGCCCACCGTCGGCACGCCGAAGGCGTTGCCGTAGCCGCCGATGCCGGCCACCACCCCCGCCACCAAGTGCTTCGTGCGGGGGTGCTCCGGCGACCCGAATCGCAGCAGGTTAAGGCAGGCGATCGGGCGCGCACCCATGGTGAATACGTCGCGTAGTATTCCGCCGACGCCGGTCGCCGCGCCCTGGTAGGGCTCGATGTAGGAAGGGTGGTTGTGGCTCTCCATCTTGAAGATGCAGGCGTCGCCGTCACCGATGTCAATGACGCCGGCGTTCTCCCCAGGACCCTGGATCACCCACGGGGCAGTCGTCGGCAGGGTGCGAAGGTGCAGGCGCGAGGACTTGTAGGAGCAGTGCTCGTTCCACATCGCCGAGAAGATGCCAAGCTCGGTGAAGCTCGGCTGGCGGCCGATCAGCGCCAGGATGCGTTTGTATTCGTCGGGCTTGAGCCCGTGCGCGGCGACGAGCTCGGGCGTGATGGCGGGTTCGGCGACGGGCACGAGGCACTCTGGTTCGAGACGGCGAAGCGCCTCTTAGCAAAGCCCCGGCCGCCCTGTCGCGCCCGCCGCGCTGCACAGAAAAAGGATCTACGCGGCCGGGGTCCGCCCACGGCTCGGCGCAGCCCAGCCTTGAGATCAGGACGTCGTCGCGACGAGCTGAACGACGGCAGGCTGATGGTCGACGCTTGGTGGGTAATGCGCCGCCGCCAGCCAGGCGGCCGGGAGCAGCGGCGACGGCGCCGCCTCGCCGCGCAGGAGCACCTGCGGATCGAACAGCAGCACGTAGGCGGCGAACACGTGCCGTGCCTGCTCCTGCGTGAGGCTAAGCGGGTCCTGCAGACCCTGCCGCGCCAGCTGCGCGATGCGGCCAACCTCGGCGAGCGCGGCGCCCTCAATAATGGCGTCGGCGATGTCCTGCGCGGGAGATTGATCTTGCGGCTGGCTCATGTCGAGACGCTACCGGAACTCCCGTTCCGGAAGGCAAGCGGCGAAAGCACGAGATGCTCGCCAAACTACTCATTGGCAGCATAGAATGAGCCATGCTCTATTCCGATGGTCGCGAGACGAACTGAGCGATCGAGTCGACCTCGACAACATGACCGGCACGATCGTCGTGATCATAGAGGACTGTCTCGCCGACGATGGCTTCCTCGTCGACGATTGGACCTATCTCGGGTCGGCATCATGGTCCTCACGGAAGCAGGGGGCCTCATGTACTACTCGGCCGACATCTGCGCCGGCGTGGAGCTGAACTCCCGCCGCTTTCCCGATGGCGAGAATTGAAGCGCTGTGTTTCGCCTACGCGACGCGGCTGCCACGCGGGCT
>CAXTQM010000063.1:0-9792 GCA_964246205.1 uncultured Beijerinckiaceae bacterium
TTGATGGATCGGGAAAGGGTGTCGTTTTGAGCCAGGCCGTCGGGCCGGGGTGACAGAACGGGGCCCAGGGGAAGCGGCGATGAAACACCAGCCCACGCGGGACCTCTACGCCTACTGGAATGCCTTGCGGCGCGGGCGCTCCGCACCGGACCGTTCCGAGATCGAGCCCACCGCGATCCGCGACGTGCTCGCCGACACCTTCATGCTCGATGTCGACACCGCCAATGAATTTCCGATCCGGCTCGCCGGGACGCGGGTCAATGGCCTGTTCGACGCCGATCAGAAGGGGCGCGCCTTCCTCGATCTCTGGCGCGCCGAGGAGCGCCGCAACATCGCCGGCGTGCTGATGAGGGTGGTCGACGGGGCCTGCCCGGTGGTCGCCGGCGGCGCGGCGGCGCCGACCGGCCAGGGCGAGAGCGGCAGCTTCGAGTTCCTGTTCCTGCCGCTTCGCCACCACGGCAAGACGCACGCGCGCATCCTCGGCATCGTCACGCCGTCGACGGGGCGCGGGCCGGCCTGGCTCGGCCTGCTGCCGCCCGGCCCGATGGCGCTGCGCTCGCTGCGCATCGTCGACGATTCCGCCATGGAGGTGCTGGAGCAGCGCCCGCGCAGGATCGCGGCCGGCAGTCGCATCGAGCCGGTTTTCGACGAAACGCTGTCGCCGACGGGGTCGCTGCTGTTCGGAGCTGCCCCGCCGCGGCCGTCGCGGCCGGCGCTGCGGTTGATCCAGGGCGGTCGGCCGCTCTGAGCACTACTCCCGCGGGATCACGTCGACCATCACGTCGACGTCCTGTTCCTTGGAGCCCAGGATGATGCCGGCGACGGGCGATATGTCGGCATAGTCGCGGCCCTTGGCGAGGATGATGTGGTCGTCGCCGATCATGATATCGTTGGTGGGGTCGAGGCCGACCCAGCCGTCGCACGCGCCGCACCACACCGCGACCCAGGCGTGGGTGGCATCGGCACCCTCGAGCCGCTTCTTGCCAGGCGGCGGGATGGTGCGGATGTAGCCGGAAATGTAGCGCGCCGGCAGGCCGAGCCCGCGCAGGCCCGAGATCATGATGTGGGCAAAGTCCTGGCACACGCCGTGGCGCTTCTCGAAGGCTTCCGACAGCGGCGTCGAGACCACCGTGGCCTTGGGATCGTAGCGGAACTGCGTACGGATGCGGTGCATCAGCTCCCTGGCGCCCTCCAGCACGGGACGGCCCGGCGGAAAGCTCTCGCCGGCGTAGTCGGTGGCCGGCTGGTAGTGCGGCACGAAACGGCTGGGGTGGAGGTAGTGCGCGGGCGAGTCCGGATCGAGCGAGGTCGAGGCGTAGGCGGCCTCGCGAACGCTCTCCCAGGGCGGGGTGCCGGCGGCGTCCGGGGGCGGCTCGCGATGGATCTCGACGGAGGTCTTGGTTGAGACGGTAAGCGTACGATGGGCCTGCTGGATCGTCATCCAGGTCACGCGGTTGCGGAAGAAGCACTCCCGTTCGAGCATCGAGCCGGGCGCCGGCACGATGTCGATGGCCGAGGCGTAGACGATCTGGCCCGGCTCGTCGCGCGGCAGCAGCCGCAGCGCGCAGTTCGAGTAGGTGACGTCGGAGCCGTATTCGTAGAGCGTGACGTGCTTGATGTCGTAGATCACGCCAGTCCCATCGCCTTCTCGGCCTTCAATGCGTCGGGGCCGTGCCGGAAGTACCGGGTGCCGATCGCGTTGGCGAGCGAGAGCAGCCTGTTCTCGACGCCGAGGATCACGTCGTTGTCGAGTTCGCCCGCGCGCGCCGTGGCGAGGTCGCGGTGGATGGCGAGCGCCTGGCGCAGCGGCTCCTCCAGCATGCCGTCGTCCGACAGCTTCGGCAGCTTGCCGAGATGCTCGACGAGACGCTCGACCTGGCAGGCGGCGGAACGCGGATTGTAGGGATCGAGGCAGACCATGTCGCGCACCAGCGGCAGCGATAGGCCGACGAGGTAGCGCGAGCGGTATGTGATCTGCGAATCGATGAGGTCGAGCAGCGCGGCGAGACCGTCGGGCCGGCCCTCCAGACAGGCGAGGCGGCGGGCGTAGCGGCAGGCGTTGATGGCGCGTTCGACGCGGCGGCCCATGTCGAGCAGATGCCAGCCGGCGCCGCGGTTCATGTTCTCCTGGGCGAGGCCGGAAATCGCGGCGAGCACGCGCAGCGTGGCCTCGCAGCGGTCGATGATGTCGACCTCTTCCAGGGGCGCGGAGGCGTCGCCCGTCAAGCCGGCATAGGCCTCCTCGATCAGCCGCCAGGTGTCGGGCGAGAGCCGCTCGCGCACGAAGGAGGCGGCGCGCCGCGCATCCTCGATCAACCGGAACGCCGAGCCGAAATCCTCCTTGGAATAGAGTGCGGTCGCGGCGAGCCGGCTGCCCGAGAGCTTGTGCTTCTCCGGCAGCGAGCCGGCGCGCTCGAGCAGCACGGCGATGCGGCCCAGTGTCCAGGTGGCGTCGAGCGGCGTGCCGACCTCGATCAGCCTTCCGCCGAAGGCGCGCACCAGGCGCAGCACCGCTTCGGCGCGCTCGAGATAGCGGCCGAACCAAAACAGGTTGTCTGCGGCCCGCGATGGCAGGTTGCCGAGCACGCGGCGGATGCGCGGATCGTGTTCGCTCGGCAGCAGTGTGTATTGACCGACCGGCGCGGTGCCGAGCACCCAGACGTCGGCGGATTCGGCACCCTGGCCCATGGTGACGGCGCGGACGTCGAGGCGGTGCGACACGCGGCAGAAGCCGCCCGGCATCACGCTCCAGCCCGTCGGCGTGCGGGCGACGAAGACGCGCAAGGTGAAGGGGCGCGGCTGCAGCTGGCCCTCGATCCACACCGGCGTGGTCGAGAGCTTGACGATCTCCTGGCCGACGAAGTCGATGCCGCGCCGCGCGATGGAGGCGCGCAGCTCCGTCTTCTCCTCGGGCGAGAGGTTGGCGCCGATCATCGACTGGTAGCGGAAGCCGCCGGGTATCGAGTTGCCGTAGGCGCCCGAAAGCGCCAGCTCGTCGAGCCGCGACAGCACCAGCTCGCGCTCCTTGGCGCCGCCGCACCACCAGGTGGCGATGTTGGGCAGCTTGAGCTCCTCGCCCATGATGCGCCGGCAGAGCTTGGGCATGAAGCTCATCATGACCGGCGTCTCCATGACGCCGGAGCCGAGCGCGTTGGCCATCGCCACGCCGCCGCCGCGCAGCACCTCGACCAGGCCGGCGACGCCGAGCCGCGAGCGGGCATTGAGCTCGAGCGGGTCGGCGAAGTCGGAATCGATGCGGCGCAGGATGACGTCGGCGCGCTTCAGCCCGGCGATGGTGCGCACGTGGACGTGGCCGTCGCGGACCGTGAGGTCGCCGCCCTCGACCAGCAGCAGGCCGAGATAGCGGGCGAGATAGGCCTGCTCGAAATAAGTCTCGTTGAAGGGGCCTGGCGTCAGCAGGCAGATGCGCGGGTCCGAGCGCCCGGCGCGCGCGGTAAGCCCGGCGCGGAACGCCTCGAAGAAGGGCGCGAGCCGCTCGACGTTCATGTCGCGGTAGAGGTTGGGCCAAGTGCGCGACAGCACGAGCCGGTTGGCGAGCGCGTAGCCCGAGCCCGAGGGCGCCTGCATGCGGTCGCCCAGCACCCACCATTTGCCGTCCGGGCCGCGGCCGAGGTCGGCGGCGTAGAGCTGGATGTAGGGCTCGCCCTTTGGCAGCACGCCGGTCAGTGGCTGCAGGTAGTCCGGGCAGCCGGCGACGGCGGAGGCGGGCAGGGCGCCGTCCTCGACGAGGCGGCCCTCGCCGTAGACGTCCTGCAGCACCGCCTCTAGCAGTTCGGCGCGCTGCGTCACGCCGGCGGCGATGCCCTGCCATTCGGCGCCGTCGATGAGCAATGGCAGGTGGCCGATCGGCCAGCTCTTCTCGTCGGCATCGCCGTAGGCCCGGTACGAGGCGCCGGCATCGCGGATGTGGCGGTCCGACGAGGCGAAGCGGCGCCCCATCTCGTCGGTTCCGAGCTCCAGCAGCCGGGCAATGAAGGTCAGCCAGGCCTGGCGCGGCTTGCCGTCGGCGCCGATGAACTCGTCGGGCACGCCGGGCAGCTTGCGGTATTGCGCGACGATCCCGTCCAGCTCCGAGAAGCCGGGAAGCGGAGTCCGGACAGCCTGACCCGAAGTCATGTCGATCCTAGTTGTGCGGCTTGCGCCGCAGGTCGAGCGTCATCGGGAACTCGCGCGACGGTGTCTCCAGCGGAACGTCGAAGGTCCCCGGCGTGTGGCCGTGCGCGGAGAAGCGCGCGAGCCGGCGCGCCTCGGCCTCGTAGGCATTGACCGGGAACGTATCGTAGCTGCGTCCACCAGGGTGTGTCGAATGATAGACGCAGCCACCAAAAGATTGCTTCGACCACGTGTCATACACGTCGAAGGTCAGCGGCGTGTGCGGCTTGATCGTCGGATGCAGGCCTTCCGCCGGCTTCCAGGCCTTGAAGCGCACGCCGGCCACCGCCTCGCCGGCGATGCCGGTCGGCGTCATCGGCATGCGGCGGCCGTTGCAGGTGACGAGATGGCGCTCCGGGTTGAAGCCGGCGACCTTCACCTGCAGCCGCTCCATCGATGAGTCGACGAAGCGGATGGTGCCGCCGAGCGCGCCACTCTCGCCGAGCACGTGCCACGGCTCCAGCGCCTGGCGCAGCTCGAGCTGCACGCCGCCGGCCTCGACCTTGCCGCAGAACGGGAAGCGGAACTCGTGCTGGGCCACGAACCAGCCCTCGTCGAAGGCGTAGCCGGCATGGCGCAGGTCGGCGAGCACGCCGCAGAAATCCTCCCAGACGAAGTGCGGCAGCATGAAGCGATCGTGCAGCGTGGTGCCCCAGCGAGTGAAGCCGCCTTCCTGCGGCTCGCGCCAGAACCAGGCGACGCAGGCGCGGATGAGCAGCTGCTGCGCGAGGCTCATGCGCGCGTCGGGCGGCATCTCGAACGAGCGGAACTCGATCAGGCCGAGCCGGCCGGTCGGCCCCTCGGGCGAGTACAGCTTGTCGATGCAGATCTCGGAGCGGTGCGTGTTGCCGGTGACGTCGACGAGGATGTTGCGGAACAGCCGGTCGACCAGCCACAGCGGGAAGGTCTCGCCGGGCCGGGGCACCTGCTCCAGCGCGATCTCCAGCTCGTAGAGCCCGTCATGGCGGGCCTCGTCGACGCGCGGCGCCTGGCTGGTCGGCCCGATGAACAGGCCCGAGAACATGTAGGAGAGCGCGGGGTGGCGCTGCCAGTACAGCACGAAGCTCTTGAGCAGGTCGGGCCGGCGCAGGAACGGCGAGTCCGCCGGCGTGATGCCGCCGAGCACGACGTGGTTGCCGCCGCCGGTGCCGGTGTGGCGCCCGTCGGTCATGAATTTGTCGGCGCCGAGCCGCACCTGTCGCGCGTCCTCGTAGAGGCCGCGGGTGATCGCGACCTGCTCGCGCCAGCTCTTGGCCGGCTGCACGTTGACCTCGATCACGCCGGGGTCGGGCGTGACCTTGATGACGTCGAGCCGCGGGTCGACCGGCGGCGGGTAGCCCTCAATGTGGACCACCGTGCCGGTGGCCTCGGCCGTCGCCTCCACCGAGGCGAGAAGCTCGAGATAGTCCTCGAGCTTTTTGGTCGGCGGCATGAACACGCAGATGACGCCGTCGCGCGGCTCCACCGAGATCGCGGTGCGCACCGCGCCCTCGATGATGTGCTGTTCGACGCGATCCTGGTTCTGCGTGTTGCGACCCTCGCCACCCTGCTCGAAGCGCTGCAGATGACCAGGATCCCGGCCGATGTCGCGCTCCGCCGGGGCGAGCGCTTCCGGTCCGGGCAGCGGACCGTGGTCGTCGGTGGGGTCGGCATCGTTGATGAAAGGGTAGGATGCCGGCGGCACGTGCGGCAGCGACGACAGCGGGAGGCGGTAGCCGACCGGCGAGTCGCCCGGCACCAGGAACAGCGAACCGCGACGGGTCTTCCAGCGCTCGGAGGCCCAGCGCGCGGTCTGCTCGGCCTTGGTGTTCCAGGCCTGCACCGGCAGCACGAAGCCCGAGGGCTGCGCCAGTCCCTGCGCGAAGGTGCGGATCATCCGGTTGCGCTCTTCCGGATCGTCGATCTTGGGGTCGGTCGGGCTGACGTTGTCGGGCAGGTTGCCCTCCTTCACGATCCAGCTCGCCGCGTCCTCGTAGGCCGGCATGACGTTCTCGGCATCGATGCCGAGGTTGACGGCGATGCCCTGCGCGACGTTCGCCGCGCGCATCCGCGTCGCGACGATCACGTCCGGCGGGGTGGGTGCGGCGACCTTCTGCTCGGCGGTGCGGGTCAGCGTCACCGGGGCGATGAGGTCGGGGTTCTTCCAGATGGGCTGCCCGTCCTTGCGCCAATACAAGGCGAAGGCCCAGCGCGGCAGCGTCTCGCCGGGGTACCACTTGCCCTGGCCGTAGTGCAGCATCGCGCCCGGCGCGAAGCGGTCGCGCAGCCGGCGGATCAGCGCGTCGGCGAAGGTGCGCTTGGTCTCGCCCACCGCGCTCGTGTTCCACTCCGACGCCTCGAAGTCGTCGACCGAGACGAAGGTCGGCTCGCCGCCCATGGTCAGGCGCACGTCCTGCGCCGCCAGATCGGCATCGACCTCGTGCCCGAGCGCATCGAGCGCCTGCCAGCTCTCGTCGGAGAAAGGCAGAGAGATGCGCGGCGTCTCGGAGATGCGACGCACCTCCATCGAGAAGCCGAAATCGACGTTCGCCGGCTCGACGCCGCCGGAGATCGGCGCCGACGAGCGGTAGTGCGGCGTGGCGCAGACCGGCAGGTGACCCTCGCCGCAGAACAGGCCGGAGGTGGCGTCGAGCCCGATCCAGCCGGCGCCGGGCACGAAGATTTCGGCCCAGGCGTGGAGGTCGGTGAAATCCTGCCGCGTGCCGAGCGGGCCTTCCAGCGGATCGATGTCGGCCTTGAGCTGGATCAGGTAGCCCGACACGAAGCGCGCGGCGAGGCCGAGATGGCGCGCCACGTGGACCAGCAGCCAGGCGGAGTCGCGGCACGACCCGGCACGTTTCCCCAGCGTCTCCTCGGGCGTGTAGACGCCGGCCTCGAGCCGGATGCCGTAGGTGATCGTCTGGGCGACCTTGGTGTTGAGCGCGACCAGGAAGTCGGCCGTGCCCATCGACCGCTTCGGCAGCTCGTCGAGGAAGGCCTGCAGCTTCGGGCCGATGGGCTCAATCTCGAGGTAGGGCGCGAGCTCCTTGGCCAACTCGGGCTCGTAGCGGAACGGGAAGGCGGTGGCGTAATCCTCGACGAAGAAGTCGAACGGGTTGTAGACGTCGAGCGCGACGGCGAGGTCGACGGTGATCTTCAGCTCGCCGGCCTTGCTTGGAAAGACCAGCCGCGCCACCCAGTTGCCGAACGGGTCCTGCTGCCAGTTGACGAAGTGATCCGCCGGCTCGACCTTAAGCGAATAGGCCGTCACCGGCGTCCGGCAGTGCGGCGCAGGCCTGAGCCGGATCGTCTGCGGCCCGATCGAGATCGGGTGGTCGTAGGTGTAGCGCGTCACATGCGTGATGGCGGCGGATATGGCCAAAAGGTCGGGGCTCGCGTCTCGGAGGATCGTGTGACTTAGGTCGCCCCGTTCGGCGAGGCAACGTTCGTGCCTTGGCAAGCCCTGAAGCGCCGGCACAAAGGGCAGAGGCTCTACCTAAGTAGCATACAACCTAAGGTTGCAAACACGATCATCCTGTGGTGGTTTTCTTCGGCGGCCTCTGTTCCGGCCGTTCGAGAGGAGCCAACCATGACCAGCAGCGTCGAGCATTTCGATCTCAAGACCCAGGCCGCCGCGCCGCTGACCTTCTCCTTCCCGATCACGCCGACCTGCAGCTTCAACACGACCGTCACGGGCGACGCGCGAGCGACGGCGCTCGTCACCATCATGAACGGCTCCATCGCCGTGTGGGGCGCCACCCTGATGCAGCTCTCGCCGACCGCGACCCTGACCTACGACCTCAAGGTCGGCGTCGACACCGTCAAGGCCGGCACGACCTTCACCCTCACGATCCCGACCACGTCTCAGATGGGCAGCCTCGTTGCCACGACCACGATCGCCTCGCCGACCAATCCGCAAGGCATCCAGTTCCAGGCCGCGATCGCGAACTGGCCACTCGTCTCGACGCTCTGACCGCCGCTTCCTCCTTCGACAGGATGCCCGTGATGAAGGCGGACGCGTTCGGCGCGCGCGATGGATCTCCCACCCGGCGTAGTCCGCGACACGACGCTCGCGACTGCCGCGGCCCGGCTCGCCGGGCTCGATTTATCGGTCGTGCCGATCGGCCCGCTCGCGATGAGCGTGCAGGTCGACGCCTCGCGAGCCCAGGCGCTCGTCACCGCCTCGTTCGGCGCGCAGTCGATGCAGCGGCAGGTGCTCACCCT
This sequence comes from uncultured Beijerinckiaceae bacterium, assembly GCA_964246205.1. Classification (GTDB taxonomy): domain Bacteria; phylum Pseudomonadota; class Alphaproteobacteria; order Rhizobiales; family Beijerinckiaceae; genus RH-AL1. Next base: position 8,377 of record CAXTQM010000063.1, read on the forward strand.
GCTCGCATCGACCCTGACGCTCGACATAGCCCTGGATGCGATGGCGGCGAAGGGCACGGTAACGCTGCTCGTCCAGGCGCCGCCGGCCTGGTCGTCCCTCGTCGCCGACCTGACCGCCAGCCAGGGGACGACCGTCTCGCCCTTCCGCGGCGCGCTGGCGAGCTGGCTCGCGACGGACGAGCCGGTGATCGTCGAGCTCGACTTCGTGATCGGGCCGGCGCTGTCGACGCAGACGACGGTGCGCGGGCTCGACGGGGCGAACGCGGAAATGGCCTTCGTCAGCGGCGACCTCGTGCTGGAATCCCAGGCGACGACACAGTTCTGGCCGCAGGCGACCTTTGGGCCGATCGCGGCCGGGGCTGTCGTGATCGCGGGCGGCGCCACCATACGCTGACGATCCCCTCCAGCCTGCAGCAGGGCATGCTCGTGCTGCAGGCCACCTTCCCCGAAGCGCCGGCCGGCTCGCAGCAGTTCGCGGGTGCCGTCGCGCATTGGCCGCTGCCTTGAGGCGCGACGCGGCGGTGGCGCGATGACAGGCACGCTGTTCCGCCGGCTCTTCGATGGGCCACTCTTCGTCCTCGAGTCCGATGAGGCGCCGCCTGGCTGGGTCGCCTTCGTCTGGACCTTGGGCGGAGCCGCGCCGGAGACCATCGGGATCGCCGCGTCCGGCGGCAACGGCGACTACGTGTTCGCGCCGACGGCTCCGGCTCTCGCCGATGGCGCGGCGGCGACGGCCTTCTCCGGCGCGGTTTCCGGCTGGGTGACGCAGGCCTTCGGCCAAGCGAACGCCTGCGTCTGGCTCGTCGAAGCCCGGGGCCCGGTCTTCGCCGCGGCGGCGAGTAGCGCCATCGCCTTTGTCGGCACAGGAATGAGTGAGGCCTACGTCACCAGCGCCGATTTCAACTGCACGATCGGTCAGCTGACACTCTCCGTGCCGCAGGGCGTGGTCTTCACGATCGGCGAGCGCGGCTGGCGGCTTCGGACCGTCGGCGGGTCGCGCGTGGCGTTCACCGCCCGCGGCGGCGGCGCACCCACCATCTCCGGCGACAGCGCGCTGCCGTTCCTCGGCGCTCTCGGTGGCACGATCGCCATGTCCGGCACGCTGTCGCGCGACCTCGCCCGCGGAACGCTGGTCGCCTTCGAGACCGGCTTCCATCTCCGGCACGGCAGCGTGGAAGGAGGCCCCGACGCCCGGCAGGTGCACCCGCTGCTGCGCAGCTGGCAGGATCTGCCCGATCTCGCCTACGACGGCTATGTCGATCCTCGCGACCTGCTGAACAGCGTCGGCCCGCTGTCCGACCCAGCGGCCGGACGCTACCGCACCATGCTGATGCCGCGGGGCCGCGCCGCGAGCTGGTACGTCGACGCGCTCGGCCATCCGCTCGACGTGGTCGTACTGGGCGGTGCCGACCGCGA